>JAGLQA010000441.1 GCA_023137075.1 Candidatus Aminicenantota bacterium | reverse complement strand
CCGATGGTGAGTTCACTGCCTGTCAATGTAATGGTGCCGGTGACACTAAAATCGATGGTATCCCCCGCTGCCGCGTCGATAATCGCCTGCCTGAGCGAACCGGCGCCGCTGTCATTGGTATTGGTAACCGTAATGGTGGCAGCATGGGCCGGCGCTGCCATAAAAAAGATTAGACAAATTATCGGAAATATCATTAGTATGGATTTTTTTCTCACTATAACCTCCTTTGTTTTAAAATACACATCGATTTATTATACCACTTTTTATATATATACCAAACCTAAATAATCAACAATTCTAATTTTGGAAGTTTTTTATAATATATTCATCTTGATTTTTATTGTTTTTTGCAGGCTGTAGTCGGAATCCAATTTTCCACAAATTCAGAACTCCTGACATTGGGATAAAAAATGTTGATATACAATAGAAAACACTTGACTTTCCGGAATTAACTAGGTGAAATTCAATAAGACTAACTTTAAGGAGAAATTATACTGAGAAGAGACCTTCCATTCAATCCCGAAGACGCGGCACTGGCTGATATTTTAGACGTGATTTTTTTTGGCGCTTTTGTTTGAGATAAAGCACTACCCGCAGCTATCTTAGATTTTGGGCCGGTGCTTTTACTCTTTAATACTTTCGACGCGCTTCGTGCAGCCCCTGAGCCTGTTACTTTTGATTTTCCCATTTTTTACTCTCCTTTAATTACGCTAAATTTCAGCTTACCATATTTTTTGACTATTTACAAAGAAAAAGTTAAAAAAATACAGATTATTTGTCTCCCGGCGAACCTTTCACTCGCTTTTTCCAGTAGGAATCAATGATACTTTTTCTCTAATTTTGCGAATACTTCTTCAACCGGCACACCCTTCACTTTATCTTCCCGAATTTCCCGGATGCGTTTTTCCAATTCCATATCCCAGGCTGAAGATACGTCCATTTCTCCTCTTTCTTCAATGCTGGCAATAAGAATATGTGCAAGTTCCGCTCGCTCCTGAATTGGAAGTTCCAGGGCCTCATTTTTTAGCCGTTTCAGTGTTACCATGCCTATATTAAGCCTCCTTAAAGCTAATATCTAATCGTTTTTCAAGGCACTGCTCGAAAAACGGCCCACCTAACGGTTGGGGAAAAATATATCAAACATGTTAGTCGTTACCGCCATGTAATGGTATAATATTTATCCCGGTTTGTCAACTTCTATTTTTTTCCGGAATCCATTCCCTTTTTTTGTTCCGGCACCCTTTTTTTTATGTAATCGGCTTAATCTGCGATTTTTTTCATTATCTAAATTGTTCGGATAGGTTCCTATTCTTTCCTGACCTGCCAGAGGGAGTCCATGAAATAGTTCTTAGAGTCGAAAAAATGCTCGATGATCTCAAACCCGTTTCTTGACGCTAATTTCTCGATATCGTCAACCAGGAATTTATAGGAAGATTCCGTATGGATCGATTCCCAGGACTTGAAGGAAAACATGCGGTTTATTTCATCGATGACCACATATTGTTTTTTCCGGCTAATCAAATAACTTTGCATTGCCCCGGATATGGCATCAAAGGTGCTGTAGTATTGAAATTCTTTCAGGTCGAAGTCGCCCCCCAATTCGTTGTTGATTCGTCTGAGTAGATTGAGATTAAACTCGGCCGTCACCCCGCCTGAGTCGTTGTAGGCATTGAGCAGCAGTTGAATGTCCTTCTTTAAATCAAACCCGGTAACCAGGTAATCGCCATCATTACAGGCATTCCATAAACTGGACAGAAAAACATTGGCTCCCGCGGGTTCGAAATTCCCGATGTTTGATCCCAAAAACAGGATAACATTAGTGCAGCAATTCAGGTTGGAGAGCCAGCGAATCCCTTTAAAATA
This sequence comes from Candidatus Aminicenantota bacterium, assembly GCA_023137075.1. Taxonomy (GTDB): domain Bacteria; phylum Acidobacteriota; class Aminicenantia; order UBA2199; family UBA2199; genus JAGLQA01. Next base: position 5,423 of record JAGLQA010000441.1, on the reverse strand, counting down.
TTCGGATACGAGCCCCTTAATCTTAATCCCGGGTAATTGTTTTTTCAGGTTGGTGGTGAAATTCCTGATGGCTGACGAAGATATATCGATGGGAATAAAAGTCACATCGATATTATCCGTAATCATCTCCTGTAAGAGTATTTTTGTCTTTTCACCGCTGCCGGCACCTAATTCTACTAAGTTGATTTTTCCTTTCCCTATCTTAGCAATAATTTCTTTTTTATAGGTTTTTAATATTTCCATCTCGCAATCGGTCAGGTAGTATTCGGGACATGCCATGATTTGTTCGAATAATAAACTACCTCTCTCGTCGTATATATATTTACAGGGCAGCCACTTGTGCGTATGGGAAAGACCGAGCAACACGTCGATGGCAAACTCCTGTTGGGATTTCGGACAGGGGATGTGCCTGGATTGTAAATCCAAAATTTCTCCGGTATCGCTATTTTTTACATTTTTTGACATTTTATCCTTCCTTTACCGGCACGATACGAATCGAATGATGTTCCTCGCGTTTAAAATGATCTCTTTTAAACCGGCAATCACATAATCGATTTCTTCGCCGGTATTTTGATACCCCAAAGAGAAGCGCACGGCACAATGGGCTTGTTCTGTGGTGCGACCCATTGCCAAAAGCGTGGCTGATGGCTCGGAAGACCCGGAGTGGCAGGCCGAACCGGGGGAGAAGCAAATACCCCGTTTGTCCATTTCTAAGACTAATGATTCACCTCTTATCCCGGGGAAGGTGACATTTAAAGTATTTGGAAGGCGATGTTCTCTGTTGCCGTTGAATCGATAATCTTTGATGATGGACGCGATTCCTTCTTCAAGGCGATCGCGCAGCATTTGAACCTGCTTCATGCTTTTTAGAATCCGGCCGGCCTGTTCCGCTGCTTTACCGAAACCCACGATTTCCAGGACGTTTTCAGTCCCGGAACGAAGATCTCCTTCCTGGCCACCGCCGTGGATCAATGCTTCCAGGGTAATCCCTTTTTTTATAAATAAGGCGCCCACGCCTTTGGGGCCATAGATTTTATGCGCCGATAGGGTTAAAAGATCGACATCCAGGTCTTGCATGTCCACCGGGATCTTTCCCACAGCCTGAACCGCGTCGCTGTGAACCAGCACGTCCCGTTCCCTGGCAACCTTGATACATTCTTTTATCGGCTGGATGGTCCCGATTTCATTATTGGCCAACTGGATGCTGATCAGGCCGGTTTTATGGGTAATCAATTCCCTAAGCCGGTCGATCCGGACCCGGCCCGTTTGGTCCACATCGACGAAGGAGACGGTAAACCCACGTTTCTCTAACCAATGGCAGGCATTCAGCACCGATGGGTGCTCGACCTTTGTGGTTATGATGTGATTTTTTTCAGGATAAAGGTTAAAGGCAATGCCTTTTATGGCCAGGTTGTTGGCTTCGGAACCGCTGCCGGTAAAAACAATCCGTTTCGCGGTGCAGGTGAACAGGTCTGCTACCTGGCGCCGGCCTTCATCGATGGCTTTTCCGGCAGAAACGCCCACATGATGGATGCTGGATGGATTGCCGTAACAGGTGAGCATAGCGACCATGGTGTCCCTGACTTCAGGGGCCAGCGGGGTTGTGGCATTGTTGTCTATATATACGGTTTGAAAGGGGGTTTCTTCTTCTTTTTTTATTTGTAATTCATCCTCTTTCAATTCACCTGAATCCACAATAACCGCATCCTGTTGGTTGTCAAGCCTGACCACATCGCATAAGAGGGATTTGTATACCGGGAAACCGGATATGGGATCGTAATTATCTAAATCGGTTAAGGCGTTTATATTGGCATCCTGCCAGGCCTCCGCGCCTAAGGGCCCACCGCCGGCATGATTCGCATCGATGGCTCCCTTCACGATGTCATCGGTCACGTATGCACGCATCTTGACCGCTCCTCTTTTTGTTTTTATCAATACGGTTTCCCCCATCCGAATACCCCGTTCTTCCGCGTCCTGTGTGTTGATGGTGACCGCCGGTTCCGGCCGGTCTTTACCGAGTTTTTCGATATGATGGTGCTGGGTATGGAAACCGGTGCGAACCCGGGCGCCTGAATTGAAAACCAGGGGATATTTTTTTAAAAGACCGGGCTGTGACAGTGGCCCTTCTTTCGGTTCCGTATACTTAGGCAGGGGGTCATATCCGTATTCTTCAAGTATGGTTGAGGCGATTTCAAACTTCCCGGTCGGTGTATCGAAACCGGGTTTTTTGTCCTCCCGTAACAAACCTTTCTGCCATTTTTTATAAACCATCATCCGGGTCTCGATGGATACGGTACCGCCGGCTTTCCGCACATCATCCAGGGTAAAACCGGAGCCCTTGAGCACGTCTTCAATCATTTCTTCTTCGGATTGGGGGTACAAATGCCCGTAACCCAACCGTTTGGCCAGTTCGGCCAGGATCAACACATCGCTCCGGGCTTCTCCCACGGGGGGAATCATTCGCTCACGAATTTTAAACATAGAACCGTATGTCATATAAGACAGATTTTCATAGTAAGTTGTTGCCGGTAATACAATATCCGCATAGGCGGCGTCTGCCGTTAACTGCCGGTTGATGCAAACGAGAAAATCCAGCTCCTTCAAGGTTTTTTTCCAGGTTTCAGGATTGGGCCAGGAAGTGATAATCGAGCTTCCCAATATTATTAATGATCTTACCCGGTAGGGATTTCCCTTTAAAACGGATTCAGGCAAAGCAATGGCATGGGCTTCATCCCTGTATTTGATATAAACCGGGAATTTATCCCGCCCTAAGCGCGTTCCCCTATCGGGATTGGTAATATTGCGATCTTTATTAATCGGGAAATGGTTTTCCTTCATGGAAAAGCACAATCCGCCGGGAACATCGAGCTGCCCGGCCAAAGCCCATAATACCAGGGTAGCCCGTATATTTTGCACGCCGCTGTTGGCATATTCGAGCCCGGTGTACATGAGCTGCGATACACCCTTTGCCTTAGCGATCCGCCGGCTCAGGTTTACCACTTTTTCAGCCGGGATACCGGTTATATGTTCCACCACCTCCGGGCGATAGTGCTGCACATAGCGAGAGAATGCGTCGAAACCGGATGTCCAATTTTGAACAAACCCGGTATCATAAAGTTCCTCCCGGATAAGCACGTTACACAACCCTAAGGCCAGGGCCCCGTCCGTGCCCGGGCGAAGGGGCAGCCATTCCGCACCGGTTAACTTTACGGTCATGGTCTTCCTGGGATCGATGACCACCACCTCGGCATTTTTCTGCCGGGCCGCTAAAACGCGGCGGATGTCGATGGCAGGCAGGTCCGTGGCCGGATTTGTTCCCCAGATGACGATGAGTTCCGAGTTTTCGATATCCGAAAACATATTGATAAACATCCGGCCCATGGTAACGTGGGGGGCAATCATCCCGTAAGAGACATAACATAGGGCGCCGACTCCCATGGTATTGGGTGAGCCGTAGGGAAATAACACGCTGTTGGCGGAGGATACAGCCACCCCTTTCGGCTGATACATATCGCATATGGATTGCTCGAAACTGCCCACACCCGTATAAATCGCCGCCGCTTCCGGGCCGTAATCTTTTTTTATCGCCTGGAGTTTATCAACGATGAAACCGTAGGCCTCATCCCAGGATATCTTCTCAAAGTCATAATTCCCCTTTTGACCCTTGCGTTTAAGCGGGTGCAGCAGCCTCTCTTTTGAATAAAGAATGTCGGGTGTATGCTCCCCGATTTTGCAGATGATTCCCATGGGTGACCCTTCATCCGGTCTGACCTTTACGATCCGCCCTTTTTCATCATAGGTTGCAGCGATCCAGCAGCCCGCACTGCACAGACCGCAGATGCCCCTCTTTTCCTTCTGTTTACCTGTATCTTTCATGCTATACTTTATGGTAGCATACGAAAAAACGAAAAGCAAGGATTTTTGCGGTAACTATTCAGCATAATTTTCCTTTCAACTTTTAAAACTTTTTAGTTCCGGCTCGTCCGGGCTGTGCACAGGTAAATAGTATCCCTCGCGCCATTTTTTGACTTTCCACTTAGCTTCCACTAAAATATTCAATTATGAAAAAAGACATCCGAGTCGGTTTTTATTGCCTGGTCCTGGCGCTGGTCTGGCTCGTCGGCTGCGTGTCTAAACCGATGCCGGCTCTCAAACCTCTGCAGGCACTCGAGAACCGCACACCGGTCGTGTTCATTCCGGGCATCTCCGGCTCGCAGTTGCGCGAGCGCGAGACCGGGCGCGTGGTGTGGGGCCGGTCGAAGAACTTCTTCCGTCCCAGGGACGGTGGCTATTCCCTGGCGCTGCCCGTGGCGCCACCATCCGGTGCAGAAGATCGTCTCGAGGCCTTCGCGCCGTTGATCCGGCTTAGTCTGCTGGGCTTCAAGATCGACATCTACGACTCGCTGCTACGCACGATGGAGAGCAATGGGTACCGTACGGGTGACCTGGACGCGCCACGCCCGGACGATTCGTTCTTCTTCTTCGCCTACGACTGGCGCTACGGCAATGCCAGGGCAACCCAGGCACTCGGCCGTAAGCTGGAGAACCTCAGAAAGGCCCGGGGCGAACAAGTGCTGCGGATTCACTTGATCTGCCACAGTAACGCGTCGCTCATCGCACGGTACTTCATCAAGTACGGTACCGCGTCGATAGAGCAAGCCGAGCGAGGGCTGGCCTCTCCACCGTCCCGCATCCGAGTGGACAAGCTGATCCTGGTCGGCACGGCCAACGGGGGCGCGATGGGGACGTTTGAGGATCTACACCGCGGGCGTCGCTATGTCCCGGTATTGGGTCGCCGGTTCCGGCCAGAGGTCCTGTTCACCTTCCGCTCGATGTTCGAGGCACTCCCGGCCTACCGCCTGGATCTCTTTGTCGACGAACAGGGGAGGGAACTGGACGTCGATCTATTCGACCCTCGGTACTGGGAAACCCACGGCTGGTCTCTATTCGAGAAGGAGGCGCAGCAACGCCTGGCGCGGGCGAAACGAGACGACCTGTTCGGAACCGCCGCGCAACGCAAGACCTATCTGGCCCGGGAACTCTACCGCAGCCAGCGCTTGCAACAGCTACTGATCCGCGACGTGGAAGGATTCGGCGCCACGCGGTACTACTTTGTTCAGAACGTCTCCAGGCCGACCTCCGACCGGGCGCTTCTGGTTCGCGTGGAAGGGGAGTGGCGCACGTTCTTCTCCACGAAGAGGCGCGGCAAGCGCGACGACAACCTGTTGCCGAGGCTCATCGCCCCCGGCGACGGCTACGCCACCAAGGCCAGCCAGCAGTGGCTCTCGCCCCAGGAGCAGGCGGCGATGGCGGCGCCACAGGTCGACGTTCCCGTCTACCACCGGCGCATAATCCTGCACCCACTTGCCCTGCAGAAAATCCTGGAGTTCCTGCTGGAGTAGGTGCCTGGCTTATCAAATCCG
>JAGLQA010000440.1 GCA_023137075.1 Candidatus Aminicenantota bacterium | reverse complement strand
AGGCAATACGAGCAGGGTAAATCTGCGGGCGTGAATATGGGGAGACTTTACATCGAACTTTTTGTAAATTGGGAAAAATGCGGCTCCTAAAACACCCATAATTATCAACGCTCCTATCGCGGCAGCTATACCGCTTAAATAACTGCCGTGCAATGTGCCCCCATAACCGGAGGAGAGCATGGATCTTATCGCTAAGGAGATAACGATTGTGGGGATTAAAATACCCAGGCTAATCACTGCTATCCAATTTTTCTGCTCAAAAAGGCTGACAAAAAAACCCGCCAGGAATGAAAACAATACCCATATGGGGAAGAACAGCGGATCAAAAAGAAAAAACAGGCTTCCTTGTACAGGCCGCAATTCAAGCAGAAACAGGGAAGCCAGCACCTCATATATCACAACAAGAACCAGTATTACGGAAAAACGTGTGAAAATTTTATATTGAAGAATACGGTAACGCGAAACCGGGAAAGCCAGCAAATACTCAAAGGCCCGGTCCTTATGTTCATATTTGAAAGTGGAAAAACCTAACATATTGGCTATCCAGAATATCAAAACCCCGAAGAGAAAAAGAAAGCTTAACAGGTAAATATTCCCGTTAACAGCTCTTAAAATCCTGTAGATTCTGATTGTCAATAAGTAGAAAGCGCCGTTCAGTGAAACCTTTAAAAGAGCTAATAAGGGCACGATTAATAGAATAGACAAAATCGCCAATACCGGCTTTATCATATCTCTAAATTCTTTTTTTAACATATTCCTTTCTCCTGCTTAAAAACCATCTTGTATTATGGTAAAGGCTATACTAATCGCAGTGATTAGGAGGAGGAGCGGCATAGAACGGAGAATAAATTTTTTCCGGTGAAACACCGATGATTTTAAATCGAATTTTTTATACACAGAAACAAACGCCGCACCCATAATGCCTGTTGCGATGACAACACCGATTACAAAGCTAATTCCATGTAAAAAATAAAAGGTGGAAAAACTTACGGACAACGAATCGAACAGGGTTTTAATCCCTATGGAAATGAAAATCGTGAGGAAAAGCGGCACAAAGCCGATCAATATCCGTAAACTTTTCCATTCAAACAAGCCGACAAAAAAACTTGCAGCGAAGAAATAGACAACCCATACCGGGAAAAAAACCGGGTCAAAAAGAGCAAAACCGTCAACCTGGAAAGATTGTGAGCGTAAGACCGGCAAAAGATGGACAACCGTCAGCGCTTCATAGATGGCTGTCAACAAAACCAATACCACTACCCTGGGGAGCAGCTTATTCACAGCTATTCGACATTTCGATAAGGGAAAAGAGAGCAGGTATTCGAGGGCATTGTCCCGGTATTCATGCTTAAAAGCACCGATGCCGTAACAATTTGCAATCCACAAAATAACATAGGCGAAACACATAATATAAAGGCCGATCTTGAGAGGTGATTTAGCAACGATACTTGTTACCAGCAAAAAAAAAGCCGTAATCCCTAACCGGGATATGGCGGGTATAATAATTTCTCGAAACTCTTTTTTGATCATTTTTATCTCCTGCTTTTAAATAATCACTGCCGACGTTAACACAAGGTAGGCAAATATCACTAACAGGACTATCAGTACTATTTTTTTCATTTTAATTTCTCCCTATTCGTACAACATGTCACGAATATTCCCCTTCGATAAATGCGGTCACAATCTCGGTGAGATTCAGGTCCGAAACTTCGCCGTCGATCTGTTTGCGGTATGATTCGGCAAAGGGATAAACGTAAAATTCGGAGCTGCCGGCTCTGCCGCTGCGGGTTATAACGGGAATTTCCCGGGGAAGTTCCGCTGCTATCACCTTTTTTACCTTCTCTTTTAAGGCTTCGATATCCTCATCGACGGCTATGGTTCCGTCTTTTAGCAAAATCACCCGGTCCACCATATGTTCGATGTCGTGGAAGTTCAGGTTGACCATGATGATAGTGAGTTTGCGTTCCGAGAGGAGTCGAATCAATTGCTCTAAAAAAACCTTTCGTAAATAGGCATCGATGGAGTGAATGATCTCATCGATCAACAAAATTTCCGGTTTAGCCGATAGGATCAGGCTCAGGTGCAGGATGGTGCGCTGGCCGATGGAAAGCTCTTTAATCTTCTGATTATACTTTATTTTCGTGTGCTTAATCAGGGAATCGTCAAACTCCGTAACCCGGTAAACCGATTTGTGCAGGTCGATGCCCTG
>JAGLQA010000044.1 GCA_023137075.1 Candidatus Aminicenantota bacterium | reverse complement strand
CCGGGTGTTGGGGGTTCGAGTCCCTTCTGGCCTGCTTTGATACAAAATGAAAAAAGAAAATATATTTAAACGAATCAGGAGTTACCTTACTGATGTAAAAGGCGAGTTAAAAAAGGTCACCTGGCCCTCAAGGGCTGATGTCCATAAGACCACAATCGCGGTAGTCGTCTCTTCATTAATCTTCGGAGTTTATCTCTGGGGAATTGACGTAGTGTTTTACTATTTCTTTGAAATGATCAAAAATATTTTCAGATAGGTTTGAATATGGAAAAACGTTGGTATATCATTCATGTATTTTCCGGCGCAGAGGAATTTGTTGTAAAAGCTCTCGAAGAAAAGATAAATAAGTACAAAATGGATCAGCAAATCACGGGAATGGTCATCCCTAAAGAGAACGTCATCGAGATCAAAGATGGGAAAAAAGTAGTTAGCGAAAAGAGATCTTTTCCCGGTTATATCCTGGTGGAAATGGAAATGAATGATAAAAATTGGTATTTTGTGAGAAATACTCCCAAAGTTACCGGTTTTGTGGGGGCAGGTAAAAAGCCGAGACCTCTATTAGAAAAAGAGGTCTCCACCATTTTAAAACACATTGAAACCACACAGGCAACGCCTAAGCCGAAGTACCATTTTGAAGTAGGAGAGGCAGTTAAAATTATAGATGGGCCTTTCTTAAATTTTAATGGTGTAGTGGAGTCCGTTTCAGAAGAGAAGAACTTATTGAAAGTCACAGTTACAATTTTTGGAAGACCGACTCCTGTAGACCTGGATTTTTTACAAGTAGAGAAAATATAGGAGATTAATTATGGCAGCTCCAAAGAAGAAAACGAAACCAGTAACAACATCGTTCAAACTTCAATTACCCGCCGGAAAAGCTACACCCGCACCTCCGGTTGGACCGGCATTAAGCCAGCACGGTTTGAATATAATGGAATTTGTGAACCAATTCAATAAAGCGACAGCTAAGATGGAAGACGGCATGATTGTGCCGGCTGAAGTATTAGTACATCCTGATAAAACCTTTACGTTAAACCTTAAAACCCCTCCTGCATCCTACCTATTAAAAAAAGCAGCCGGAATCATGAAAGGTTCCGGTGAACCCAATAAAAATAAAGTAGGAAAAATAACAAAGAAGCAAATAGAGGAAATTGCCAGGATGAAATTATCCGACTTAAACACAAACGATGTGCCCCAGGCAATGAAGATTATTGAAGGCTCGGCAAGAAGCATGGGACTGGAGATAAACTAATGGCTAAACAAAGCAAAAACTACCAAAAAGCGAAAGAAAAAGTGGAAGATAAGGAATACCCGATTGAAGAAGCTCTCTCATTATTGAAAGAAATTAAAACTGCAAAATTTGATGAATCCGTTGACCTGGCAATCAAGTTAGGCGTTGATCCCAAATACTCCGAGCAAATGGTGCGAGGAACCCTGGTATTAAGCCACGGCACGGGGAAAGTTAAAAAAGTTCTGGTTATAGCAGCCGGAGAAAAAATAAAAGAAGCGGAAGAAGCAGGAGCCGATTTTACCGGTGGCGACGACATGGTTGAGAAAATTCAGAAAGAAAATTGGTGCGATTTTGATGTGCTCATCTCCACTCCCGATATGATGAAAAGTGTAGGGAAATTAGGGAAAATATTGGGGCCGAAAGGTTTAATGCCCAGCCCTAAATCCGGGACAGTTACATTTAATGTAAATGAATCGGTCACTGAAATTAAAAAGGGACGGATAGAATTCAGAGTTGATAAAACCGGAATTATTAATTCAAGCATCGGAAGAATTTCCTTTGAGAAAGAAAAGCTTGCCGATAATGTGCGGGATTTTGTCAATGCCGTCATAAAGGCCAGGCCCCCGGCATTAAAGGGAAAGTATGTTCATTCGATATATCTTAGTTCGACGATGAGCCCTTCCATCAAACTAGACGTACAGTCATTCGAAAAATAATCAAGGAGGTCCCGGTGACAGGTAAAAAGATAATCGAACAAAAAAAACGAGAAGTTGATGACCTAGGTAAAATTTTTTCAAAGAACGGCGTATACCTTTTCGATTATAGAGGATTAACGGTCCCGCAAATGGGCGCGTTAAGAGAAAAAGTAAAAGCCTTAGACGCCAAGGTTAAAGTGATTAAAAACAGACTGGCGATAAGATATTTTAAAAAGGAAAACAAACCATATGGACGAGAACTATTTAATGGCCCCTTAGCAATAGCCTATGCTGATGATAACTTTGTCGATGTAGCAAGAGTCATTGTTGCATCGGAAAAGGAATTCGAACACGTAAAAATAAAAGCGGGCTTTATCGAGGGAGTCTTTGCAGACAAAACCAGAGTTAAAGAGGTCGCAAAGCTTCCGGCTAAGGAGCAATTAATGGCACAGGTGGCCCTATCCATGTCAATGCCGTTGAAGAAATTCGTCATGTCATTGGCCGCCCCCCTGAAAAACATGTTGCTCTTGATGAAAAACTTAAAAGATAAAAAAGAAGAGGAGAATTAATCATGGCTGAAATCAAAAAGGAAGATTTTTTCAAACATCTTGACAAATTAACTGTACTTGAGCTTGCAGATTACATCAAAGAATTTGAAGATAGGTATGGAATCAAAGCTGAAATGGCTGCTGTGCCCGCTGGCGCTGCCGCACCGGCCGCAGCGGACGAAGAAGTCGAGGAAAAAACAGATTTTGATATTATTTTAAAAAGTGTCGGGCCCAAAAAGATCAATGTCATCAAAGTGGTTCGGGAAGTCACAGACCTTGGGTTAAAAGAAGCGAAAGCTGTAGTTGATGCCGCCCCCGGAGAAGTGAAAAAAGCCGTCTCAAAAGAAGAAGCTGAAGAGATTAAAAAGAAATTCGAAGAAGTAGGAGCGGAAATAGAAATAAAATAGAAATTTAGATGAAATCTTTTAAAAATTTAATAAAAAAAATGAGGGACAAGAATGCAAAAAAAAACACGATACATTGATAGGATAAACTTTTCAAAAATTAAAACACCTATCGAAATTCCGAATCTTCTGGAAATACAGAAGAGGTCCTATAATGCCTTCTTACAAATCGATGAGTTACCGGAAAAAAGAAAAAACCTGGGAATTCAAGCTGCATTCAAATCGATTTTCCCCATATCCGACTTTAAGGAGACGGCTATCCTGTCATTTGATTCTTACTCTCTCGGAGATTGGGCCTGCAAGTGCGGAAACCTGGAAGGTATCGAAAATTCCAAACCCTATTGCAAGAACTGCGGTTCTCTATTAAGTTCAAAAATTGAAACCGGTCCGGATTCCGTTTGTCCCGAATGCATCAATAGAGGTGCGGTAGAAAACAAAACATGTCCGCAGTGCGGGGATAAAGTTCGATTAAAGATCAAATACACGCCCGAAGAGAGTCTGGATAAAGGGTTCGATTATTCGATCCCGTTAAAAGTAACACTAAGACTGGCGCTGTATGGAGAAGACAAAAAGGGGAAAAAGGCGATCCGGGATGTTAAAGAGCAAGAGATCTTTTTCGGTGAGATTCCCTATATTACCGATCGGGGAACCTTTATCATAAACGGCACCGAAAGAGCTGTCGTTTCCCAATTGCAGCGGTCTCCCGGTGTTTATTTTTTAGCTGGAAAATCCCGGGGAGAATACACCGCTAAAATCATACCTGCCCGGGGCGCATGGATCGAGTTTGAAGAGAAATTGAACCTGCTCCAGGTCCGGCTCGACAAAAAAACCAAGCGCTTAAATGTAACTACATTCCTGAAAGCGATGGGCCTGGCCGATGACTTAGAGATATTAAAAAAATTCTATACGATAATTCCCGCCAAAGTTGAGAACGGAGTTTTCTATTTCCGTACCTGCAGGTTTTTAAAAGACGGTAAGCTATCGGCCCCGGTTTTTGATTCAAAGGGTAAAGAGATATTACCCACCGGCACAAAGCTGAAGATCAAGCATATCAAAGACCTTGAAAAAACAAACATCGATTATATTCCTATTGAAATTGAATCTCTGGAAGATATATATTCCGCATCCGATCATGAAAACATTTTAAAATTTAACGAGCTCATCGGAACCACACAGATTAAAAAGTTGAAAAAGAGAAATACGGATTTCCTGGTTTTCTTCCCTGAAAGTAAAGAAGAAGAATTCGGCGAGATGATGGCTTACACGTTAAGAAAAGACAAGAAGAAACAGGATGTTGAACTCACTGAAAAAGTGGTTGTCCCGAGTGAAATTGAAGCCGAGGATAAAGTGTCGAAAGACCAGGGTGACGCGTTTATCGAAGTTTTTAAAAAATTGAGACCCGGTGAACCGGTTACGCTTGAAGGTTCCAAAAAATTTTTCGAAAACATGATGAAAGATCCCAGGAGATATGATCTATCTTCAGTCGGGAGATTGAAGTTAAATATTAAATTAGGGTTAAAAAAAGATTTTAATGAAGCTATCCATGTCCTTACAATAGACGATATCATCGAAATAGTAAAATATTTCCTCCGGCTAAAATACGACCGAACCGGCAAAATGACCACCGACGACATCGACCATCTCGCCAACAGAAGGATAAGAGCGGTTGGTGAACTGGTAGAGAATGCATTCAGAATCGGTTTAATGAGATTGGAGAAAATTATCAGGGAGAGAATCACCAATGCCCCGGATATATCTATCGTGCTGCCCAGGGAATTATTAAACACAAAACCTGTTTTTGCAGCCGTAAAGGAGTTTTTCGGGACATCCCAGCTCTCCCAGTTTATGGATCAAACCAATGCCCTGGCAGAGACAACTCATAAGAGACGAATATCCGCTCTAGGCCCGGGTGGATTGAACAGGGAAAGAGCCGGTTTCGAAGTACGGGACGTGCATACCTCCCATTACGGACGGATCTGTCCGATTGAGACCCCCGAAGGTCCCAACATCGGTCTGATATCTTCGTTGACCACCTTTGCCCGGGTTAACGATTACGGTTTTATTGAGACACCATATCGAAAAGTTGAAAATGGGAAAGTGGTAAATTATTTTAGAATTCGTTATCCGGGCGATTCGAAATTCACTTACCGGCAAATCGTTAAGGAAGATGAATTAAAAGAAGAAATAAAACGATTGGAACCAAATAAAAAAGAACCGCCTTTATTTGAACACCACCCCTTCTACCTGACTGCCTGGGAGGAAGAGGGATTTGTTATAGCTCAAGCAAATGCCAAACTTGATAAAAATGGCTATTTTATAGCCAGGAGAGTGGCTGCCCGAAGCGGCAACGAAACCCTTCTCATCGCTCCGAAGGACATCGACTATATCGACATCTCACCCCGCCAGATAGTCTCCGTGTCGGCATCCCTGATCCCCTTCCTATCTCATGATGATGCCAATAGGGCATTGATGGGATCCAATATGCAAAGACAGTCAGTACCTCTCGTATCCCCCGAAGCCCCCATAGTAGGAACCGGGATGGAACATAAATTGGTTGAAGATTCCGGTATCGTTATGGTTTGCAAAAGACCGGGAGAGGTCATGAATGTCGACGCAGAAAGGATAATCGTTAAAGCCGACACCGACAACAGGGGAGATTTCACCGAGATAAGCGCCGACTTATATGAGTTGAAAAAATTCAGAAGGTCCAATCAAAATACCCTGATCAATCAAAAACCCTTAGCACGGGTCGGCGACCGGGTTGAGAAAGGTCAGGTACTCTGCGATGGCCCGGCTTCCGACAGGGGAGAACTTGCCCTCGGGCGGAACATTCTTGCCGCCTTTATGCCCTGGCGCGGTTACAACTTTGAGGATGCTATCGTACTCAGTGAAAGATTGGTAAAAAAATCAACCTTCAATTCTATTTATATCGTTGAAGAGACGGTCGAAGCCCGGGAAACCAAGTTAGGAAAAGAGGAGATAACCGCCGATATCCCCGGTGTCTCCGAACATATTTTAAACAATCTCGATGAAAACGGTATCGTCCGTATCGGAGCCAAGGTAAAACCCGGAGAAATATTAGTCGGGAAAGTATCTCCCAAAGGTGAAACCCAACTGTCACCGGAAGAAAAACTGTTACGGGCCATCTTCGGCGAGCAAGCCTCGGAAATCAAAGACACCTCTCTATATTGTCCACCCGGAGTCGAAGGAACCGTAATCGACGTCAAGATATTCACCAGGAGAGGATTAGAGAAAGGGAATAGGGCCCTGGAGATAGATGATCTTGAAACTTCAAAATGGGAACGGAATTTCAATGATGAAAAGAAAATATTGATAACTGATAAATTTGAAAAGATTAAAAATCTTTTAAATGATATACCAATCACCAATGACTTCAGCTTTGAAGGAATGAAATTCCAGAAAGGAAAACCGCTACCTAATGAAGAGATTGAAGATTTAGACGAAAACCTGCTGAGAAAATTAAAAAGAAATATATCCGAAGAAAACAAAGCTCAAATAGAGGAGATCGAAGCAAAAACAAAATTACATGTAGAATCGCTCTATAAAGAAAAACAAGAAAAGATCGATCAAATGAAGAAAGGCGACGAATTTTCTCCCGGGATAATAAAAATCATCAAAGTATTGATTGCCGTAAACAGAAAGATCTCCGTGGGCGATAAGATGGCCGGACGCCATGGAAACAAGGGCGTTGTATCCAGGATACTCCCGGAAGAGGATATGCCCTTCTTAGAAGATGGCACTCCGATCGATATCATTCTAAATCCCTTAGGTGTTCCTTCACGAATGAATGTGGGCCAGATTTACGAGTTAATATTGGGAATGGCTGGAAAAAACCTGGGTGTTTACTTTGAAACCCCGGTTTTCGACGGTGCTTCGGAGGAAGAAGTAAAATACTATATGGAGAAGGCAGGACTGCCCCCAGACGGCAAAGTGACTCTATATGATGGGATATCAGGTGAAACTTATTCCAACAAAGTAACAGTGGGAATTATGTATATGATGAAGCTCGAACATATGGTGGATGATAAGATCCATGCCCGCTCAACCGGACCTTATTCACTCATAACCCAGCAGCCCTTAGGCGGAAAGGCCCAATTCGGCGGCCAGCGGGTTGGAGAAATGGAAGTCTGGGCCTTTGAAGCTTATGGAGCCGCTTATTTGCTGCAGGAGATATTGACTATAAAATCCGACAATATCAGCGGCAGAAATGAGATATACTCAGCCATTGTGAAGGGCACCATGGACTTCAACCCGGGTTTACCTGAATCTTTTAATGTGTTGCTCAAGGAATTGAAGAGTTTATCTCTAAATGTTGAATTAGTTGTAAAGGAAAAAGAAATTGAAGAGAATTTGATGAAGGAAAACATTGAGAATATATCGTAAGGAGTATATAAAATGAGAAAGCAAGGAAAAGAAGTAAATATAATGGATTATAGTAAAATAAAAATAAGTCTTGCTTCTCCTGACGTTATAAGAGGTTGGTCATCCGGTGAAGTAACCAAACCTGAAACCATCAATTATAGAACCTTTAAACCTGAAAGAGACGGATTATTCTGCGCCAAGATATTTGGCCCCACACAGGATTTCAAGTGTTTATGTGGAAAATACAAAGGACTTAAATATAAAGGTATTGTCTGTGAAAAATGCGGTGTGGAAGTCACACTCTCCTCGGTAAGAAGAGAGAGGATGGGCCATATCGAATTAAATTCGAAAGTGGCCCACATATGGTTTTTTAAAGGAATACCTTCACGAATTGCTGTTATTCTTGAGATAACCGGAAAACAATTGGAACACATCGTTTATTTCGAAAACTATATTGTCATAGAACCGGGAAATATCCCGAACCTGAAATTCAAACAAATTCTTGGGGAAGAGGAATATATCGAATTAGTCGAACGGTACGGAGAAGGTTCCTTTAGAGCGGGTATGGGTGCCGAAGCCGTGTACGAGCTCCTGAACATGCTCAATACTAAAAAGGAAGTCGAAGAACTAAAATCACGCCTGAATATTGAAAAATCGATCCAGAAAAAAAAGAGTATGGCCAGAAGACTAAAATTAATGGAAGATTTTGCCAATTCCGGCAATCACCCGGAATGGATGGTATTGAGTATCATACCTGTACTACCTCCCGACTTGAGACCCTTAGTCAGGTTAGACGGCGGCCGTTTCGCATCGTCGGACTTAAACGATCTCTATCGCCGGGTTATAAACCGCAACAACAGGCTCAAACGGCTGCTCGATTTAAAGGCGCCCGAATTAATCATTAAAAATGAAAAAAGAATGCTGCAAGAGGCGGTGGATGCCCTGTTTGATAACCAGAAACGAAATAAAAGCTATATGAGTTCTCAAAAGAGACCCCTTAAATCTCTCTCCGATGCGTTAAAGGGAAAGCAGGGAAGATTCAGGCAGAACCTGTTGGGAAAACGCGTTGATTACTCCGGTAGATCCGTAATTGTCGTTGACCCTACCCTAAAATTGGATCAATGCGGACTTCCCAAAAAGATGGCCTTAGAATTGTTTAAACCCTTTATCTATAATAAGCTTGAAAAAAAAGGCATGGTAACCACCCTGAGGGTTGCCAGGACCTGGGTAGAGGATAACCGGGATGAAATATGGGACGCACTTGATGAAGTCATCAGAGAACATACGGTTCTATTAAATAGAGCGCCGACACTTCACAGGTTGGGAATTCAGGCGTTCAGACCTCATCTTGTAGAAGGCAATTCAATCACCCTGCATCCTTTAGTCTGCCCTGCTTTTAATGCTGATTTTGATGGCGACCAGATGGCGGTTCATATCCCCCTCTCCTTAGAGGCCCAGGCTGAAGCAAAAATATTGATGTTAGCGTCCAATAATATCCTGAATCCTGCCAACGGAAAACCTCTAGCAGTTCCTACCCAGGATATGATTTTAGGTTTTTATTACCTTACCTTCACAAAAAAAAATCTGAAAGGCGAGAATATGATTTTCGGCTCGCAAAAAGACGTCATTCATGCCTTAGAACATAATCTTGTCGATTTGAATGCCGCAATCAAGGTTAAACACATCGGAAAAGTTAAGAACATAGATATGTACTTATTAGATACCCAGGATATTCCAAATTGCCCCGTAACCGAAATTACAAAAAAAGATAACAGGCTGTTGATCACGACCCCGGGCCGGGTGATATTTAACCAATTATTGCCGGAAGGTATACCGTTTATAAATGGTTTATTAAAAAAGAAAGGTATACAAAACCTCGTCTATTACATCTATTTGACTTATGGGTTTGAAGCGACCATCGAGACTTTAGACAAACTGAAAGAGGGGGGCTTTGAGTACGCCACCAGGGCCGGTTTTACCATAAGTATCTCGGACTTACTTATCCCACCGGAGAAGGAAGAAATAATCAAACGGACTGAAAAAGAATTGGAACAAGTCGAGAAAATCTACAACGAAGGCGGTCTGACAATAGGTGAAAGACACAACCAAATCATCGATAAATGGAGTAGGGCGACAGATGAGATCAGGGAAACCATGTTTGCGCAGATGAAGAAAATGAGTTATGAAGGAGATATGATCAATCCGATCTTCGTCATGTCCGACTCCGGCGCCCGCGGCAGCAAAGACCAGTTAAAACAATTGGCAGGTATGCGAGGATTGATGGCAAAACCCTCGGGCGAAATACTTGAAACTCCCATAACAGCTAATTTCAAAGAAGGTCTTTCGGTTCTACAATACTTTATATCGACCCACGGAGCCCGAAAAGGTCTGGCAGATACGGCATTAAAAACCGCTGATGCCGGTTATTTAACACGAAAGCTGGTTGACGCAGCCGTAGAGGTTATTGTAAAGGAAGATGACTGCGGCACAATGGACGGCATGGAAGTATCCGCTATCATCGAATTCGGAAAGGAAATCGAACCGTTAATAGAACGTATAGTCGGCAGAACTTCCCTGGAAGATATCTACTATCCCGACGAACCGGATAAAATCATCGTCAGAGCCGGTGAAGAGATCGATGAATTCAAAGGCAAAGAGATCATCGATTCCGGTGTTTTAAAACTAAAGATCAGATCCGTATTAACCTGTGAGACGGTCTCAGGTATCTGCAAAAAGTGCTATGGGAGAAACCTTTCATCCGGGAAACTAATCGAGTTAGGAGAAGCCGTGGGAGTTATTGCCGCCCAA
This sequence comes from Candidatus Aminicenantota bacterium, assembly GCA_023137075.1. GTDB lineage: Bacteria > Acidobacteriota > Aminicenantia > UBA2199 > UBA2199 > JAGLQA01. Next base: position 3,678 of record JAGLQA010000044.1, on the reverse strand, counting down.
TCCATCGGAGAACCCGGCACCCAGCTAACCATGCGGACGTTCCACATCGGAGGTGTTGCATCCGGCGGCGAAGGCCAGAGTAAATTATATTCCGGTTTTGAAGGTAAAGTAAGATTTAAAGAATTAGAAATTATAGAAGACCCTAACGGAGACTATGTTGCCATGAACCGGGTCGGTTCAATTCAAATCTTCGATTCAAAGGATAGAGAAAAGGCGATGTACCCGATTATTTACGGATCGAAAATCCTGGTAAAAGACGGACAGAAAACTGAGAAAGGAGATTTGTTGGTAGAATGGGATTCATATATTAATGCTATTTTAACCAACGAAACAGGAAAAGTAGAATATAGAGACTTAGAAGAGAATATTTCTTATGTCCTGGATAGGGATGAAATAACCGGTAAAATTACCACTATTATTATAGATATAAAGAATGAAAAATTAAGGGACGAACTGCAGCCCCAGATTATCGTTCGAGACGCAGACACAAATAAAATCAGAAGAAGATATTACCTGCCCTTAAACGCTCACCTTACCGTAAAAGACGGAGCAATCGTGAATGCCGGTGACGTACTGGCTAAAATCCCTTCGGAATTTGCCAAAACAAAAGATATCACCGGTGGTCTACCCCGGGTTACCGAATTATTCGAAGCCCGAAAACCGAAAAACCCGGCTAAAATGGCACAAATCGACGGGACCGTCGAATATGGCAAACTTCTAAAAGGATCCCGGAAAATAATCATCCACCCCTTTGACAGCAATGTACCCCCGGATGAACACAATATTCCCAGGGGAGCTTATATCATCGTCAGCGATGGAGATATGATTACAGCAGGAACACCCCTGATGGACGGCCCGCTGAATCCCATAGACATTCTGACCGTTTTAGGTGAACATAAATTAGCCGAATATCTCTTGAAAGAAATCCAGGACGTTTATAGACTCCAGGGTGTGGCAATTAATGATAAACATATCGAAATCATCATCAGGCAGATGATAAAATGGAGACGGATAGAAGAGGTTGGCGATACCAAGTTTATACCTGAACAGATTGTTGAAAAATGGAATTTTGAAGAAGAAAATAGTAGAGTTGAAGCAAAAGGCGGCATACCGGCGAAAGCAAAACCCCATCTATTACCGGTCTCAAGAGCTGCTCTCGCATATGACAGCTTCATTTCCGCCGCTGCATTCCAGGAAACAACCCGGGTGTTAACCGAAGCCGCTATTGCCGGAAAGGAAGATTGCCTGAGAGGTATCAAAGAAAATGTAACCATGGGCAGATTGATTCCGGCCGGAACCGGTTATGAATTCTATCAGAGGTTTGAGATAGAAGAGAAAGAGACCTTTTTCAAAAAAGCAAAGTGACAAAAAAAATATTGGCAATCGATGATTCACCAACTTTAAGAAAGCTGTTGCAATACTACCTTTCACGGAGAGGATACGATGTATCGGAAGCTAACAACGGTAAGGTGGGATTAGACCTTATCACTCGGGAGGATTTCGACCTGATTATTCTGGATATGATGATGCCTATAATGAGTGGAGACGTCGTACTACAAAAACTGAAAGAAATGGAAAACTTTTCCGTACCGGTATTAATCTTGAGTGCCGATAAAGATGAAGAAAATAAAGCGAAAGCCATCGCCCTTGGCGCGTCCTTCTATTTAACCAAACCCTTTAAACCCGACAAAGTAATTTCACGCATAGAAGAAATTTTTAAAGAAAAAGAAAAAAAGAATTAAACGTTATAAAATACTTTGATTTAAAAAATTTGGCCACGCAAAACACAAAATTTCACAAAAATGAAAGAATCTCATTAATATTCAATTGATAGGAGAAAATAATGAAGAAAAAAAACTATTCGATTCTGTTATGGGTAATAGTGGTTTTCTTAACATTGACAATATTTGTCTACCAGCGTTTGACCGGCCCCACCCACCCGGTAATGGCAAAAGAAACCTTTAAAGGAAAAGAAATAAGTTATAGACTATTGCGAAGCCGGAATATAAACGAGAACCTGCCGGTCAGGATCAAAGCACTGGACAGGGCGGTAACCACCTTTATAAATTTTAAAAACTTTAAAGACCCCAAGGACGATTGGAAAAGAGCGACAGACGAAATAGAGATGAAACGGACAGGAGATGTACTGACCGGTGAAATACCCGGCAAAGAGGAAATGGCCGCCAAGATCGAATATACAGTGCGGGTGGTTATAGATAACGAGAGTTTTTTGATTAATAAAGGTAAAAGTATCGTGGCCAGATTCAAAGGAGATGTGCCGGGATTCTTCCTAATCATCCATATAGTTTTAATGGTTTTCGGTTTCATCTTTGCCCTGAGAACTGGGATGGAAGCCCTGAGAAAAGAGGGCAATCATCACAGGTTGGTGCTTATCACACTGGTAATTGTATTCATCGGCGGGATGATACTTGGACCCATTGTGCAGAAGTATGCTTTCGGAGATTTCTGGACCGGCTTTCCTTTCGGCATTGACTTAACCGACAACAAGACCCTGATCGCTTTTATATTCTGGCTGTTCGCTTTCTTCATGCAGAAAAGGAGCCGCTGGTGGGTGGTGCTGGCCGCTGCTGTCATGATAATCGTTTACCTCATCCCCCACTCCGTATTGGGTTCCGAACTCGATTACGAAAGTGGCACCATGAAGAACAAGTATAGTTGGGTACAAATTACAAATCCCAGGTTAGATACAAATTACATACACAAACTCAAGAGTAAAAAAAACTATTATTTGTGTCCTCCGTGTTAAATAAAAGTTTATAGTAATTCTATAGATCGGGACGCTTCCCGGGCTTGACAGAAAGTTAATAAGGGGTTATATTAGTTGAGAAAGGAGAAGGACCATGATTAGAAAGCCTGCTGTTGCCGGGAGTTTTTATCCCGGGTCAAAAGCAACTCTTGAGAAAGAGTTGGCCCAATATATCGAAATCTCAGGTAACAAAAAAAAGGTATTAGGACTCATATCCCCGCATGCCGGTTATATCTATTCGGGCCGCTGCGCCGGCAAAGGATTCGGCAAGGTAGAGATTCCAGGGACGGTTATTATTTTGGGGGTCAATCACCAGGGCTTTGGCCATTCTTTCGCGGTAGATGGAAACGATTACTGGCAAACACCTTTAGGTGATGCCGCTCTCGATGATGAACTGCGAACGAAAATTGTGGGGAATTCTCAGATTTTTGCCATAGACTCGAATGCCGGAAAATCCGAACATTCCTTAGAGGTGCAGGTTCCCTTTATCCAATACCTGAGCCCCGGAACCAAAATCCTGCCCATAACCGTGTCTTCCTGGGATTTAAGGGACCTGACCATAGCCGGTAAAGAGCTAGGGCAAATACTAAAGGAGAAAAACGAACTGCTGTTGATCGCTTCCACCGATATGACCCACTTCCTTGATGCCGAAACCGCAAAAAAACAGGACCACAAAGCCATCGATATGATCCTTAAACTGGACCCCAAAGGTCTATGCAACACCGTTGTGGAAGAGAAAATTTCCATGTGCGGCATGGCGCCCACCGTCATTATGCTCACCGCGGCCCTTGAGGCCGGGGCGGCAAAGGTAGAAACCGTTTGCTACACCAATTCCGGCGAGGCGAGTGGCGATTATGACCGGGTGGTAGCCTACTACAGCGCGATCGTCTATTAGATATTAGAAGTACTGC
>JAGLQA010000439.1 GCA_023137075.1 Candidatus Aminicenantota bacterium | reverse complement strand
CAGCAGTGTGCTCTTGCCCACGCCGTTTATACCGGTAACCAGGCAGGATTGCCCTTCCGGTACAAAAAGGTTAAAACTCTCAAAAACTTTTAATTTCTCATAACTGAAGAATAGATTTTTAATATTTATCATTTTTTTCCTCCTTTCCTTGTTTTTCGATTGGATTTTCCATGTCCATTCCCCGCAGTTCGACGATCATATCTTCCAACGAATATCCAAGATTCATGGCCTTTGCCACATAATCCCGGGTAACTTTTTTGAAAAGACCCTGCTTTTCCCGCTGGATTTTCCGATGATCAACCTTGACAAAATAACCGGTGCCCGGTTTGGAATATATAAAACCTTCCACTTCCAATTGGTAGTAAACCTTGGCAATGGTGTTGGGATGGATTTTAAGCCTTGCTGCCAATTCACGGATCGACATAACCTGGTCAGCCCGCTCTAAATAGCCGGAAATAATGGCCAGCTTCATGCCCTGCTTGACCTGTTCATAGACGGGCACCGCCGATTTGGCTTCGATTTTGAAACTGAGAAGTTTAATTTCTTTTTTCACTGTAACACTATTATGTTACAGTGTGACAGATTTGTCAACTTTTTTCAGAAATTTTTTTTATTTTTTTTAAATCTCTGTTCCTGGATCAAATATTTACGCCATTACATGGCGGCTATAAAAGATTTTTCTCTTTGAGCCACTCCGGGTTGAACACCGTGCTCAGGTAACGGGACGCGCTGTCCGGGAAAATCGTGACAATCCGTGCCGGTTTGGGCAGCGATTTTGCCAGTTTCAGCACACCCCACAGGGCGGCCCCACTGGAACCCCCGGCCATAATCCCTTCTTTTTTCACCAATTCTCCGGCGTGCCGGAAAGCCACCTTATCCGCCACCTGGTACATGTCGTCAATCACGTTAAAATCCACACATTTTATCAGGAATTCATCCCCTAAGCCTTCAATCAAGTAGGGAGCAGGTTTCACTATTTTTTTCGTGCGGAAATAGTCGTAAAAAATGGAACCCACCGGGTCAATGGCAATTACTTTGATACCGGGATCCTGCTCTTTCAGGTATCTCCCCACGCCGCAGATCGTGCCGCCCGTTCCTATACCGGCCACAAAATAGTCGATGCGCCCTTCCATCTGTTCCCAGATTTCCGGCCCGGTGGTTTTGTAATGAGCTTTGTTGTTTTCCTTGTTGTTGTGCTGGTCCGGGAAATAGCAGCCCGGTGTCTCCGCCACAATGCGGGGCGTGATATTGTTATAGCTGTCCGGCGATTCGGGAGGCAGCGAACTATCGGCAAAATGGATATCCACTCCCAGAACTTTTAGCTGGTTGATTTTTTCCTCAGCGATGCTATCTCGAACCACAACCTTTAATTTATAACCTTTCTGGATGGCCACCAATGCTAGGCCCAGGGCCGTATTGCCGGAAGAGTTCTCGATTATCAATTGCCCTTCTTTGATTTTGCCCTCTTTTTCTGCCTTCTCTATCATATATTTGGCAATGCGGTCTTTGATGCTGCCCATGGGATTTAAGAATTCCAGTTTTGCGAAAATTTCAGAATCCACACCCCGGTTCAACTTCGTCAACCTGACAAGAGGCGTATTTCCAATTACATCTAAAATGCTGTCATATACATTTTTATTCTTCATCGAATTTCCTTATTTCTAAAATGAAACATTGTATATTAATTTACTCTCCCTGTAAAGGAAGAAAACCGGGTTTAACCGGGAATTAACAAAATTTCCGGGTGACAAAAGAATGGAATTTTGATAGAATTAAAAATCAAGGTGAAGAAATATAATGATTTATACAAACCTGTTGTATTTTCTTGTAATCATCGTGCTTTTTAGCGCTGCTCCGCTGACTGAGAACGCCACCTTTCCGGCGGGAATGGATCTGGTGGGAATATTTTTAATACTGTGGCTTTTCCGGTACTATAACAAACACCATTTTACTTCTATCAGGAAGAGATTAGACGAAGGTGAACTAAGCATCAATGAAGCCAAAAAACACTTTACCCTTCGCAGCAATGTCCATATCATAATCGCGATCATTTTATTTGCGATCGAAGTATTCTTTTTCGATTTGAAGGTTTTTCTGGTCAGGAATCCCTTAATCGGCAGTTCCGAAACGCTGACCGGGGCATTGGGCCTGGTTATTTTTTTGTTTCACCTTTCGATCATCTGGCACTGGGCCTTTCGCTCCATGGGCGATGTGCTGGATATCGGGGAATCGGCCAATAAATATATCCTGGGCAATGTTAAGTTCAACCTGGTTATCGTACTGCCCTGGCTGTTTTTTTCACTCGTTATAGAACTGTTTTCCCACATCGACGCGCCCTGGGTAAACGCAATGCAGAATTCCGGTTTGCTCATTGTGTTGTTTATCTTTATAATTGCAATATTTGCTCCCCTGTTCATTGTCTTTTTATGGGACTGCAAACCCCTAACGGACAGCGAATTGAAGGACTCCATCCATTCCTTTTGTAAATTTTTAGGAGTTAAGTTCCGTAAAATAATGTCCTGGGATGCCATGAACAAAACCCTAATCACGGCCGGCGTGATCGGCCTTATCGGTAGATTCCGGTACCTGTTGATCACACCGCAATTGATGGAATTGCTCGACGAGCAAGAACTCCTGGCCGTGGTCAGTCACGAGGTCGCCCATGTAAAAAAACGGCACCTGCTTTTTTATCTACTTTTTTTTGTCGGGTTTATTATTCTCAGCTTGACCGTATTTAACTGGCTGATTATCTTTTTCGTCAGCACCGATTTAGGTCTTTCTATGATCGTTACGGAAAATGGCTTCGATACCGGGTTGGTTAATTTTTTCGCCGGTTTTATCCTGATTCTCCTTTTTATCGTTTATTTCAGGTTTATTTTCGGGTATTTCATGCGGAACTTCGAGCGCCAGGCCGACACCTATTGTTTTAACACCGGCATCGGCCCGACCCCGATGATCTCCTCTTTTATGAAGTTGGGGGCAGCTGTAGGGGATGACGGCAAGAAGTCGAACTGGCACCATTACAACGTGAGCCAGAGAATCGATTTTTTAAGAAAATGCATCGCCGATCCGGGCGAAATAAAACGGCATAATAAAAAAGTGAACCGGTCGTTGACCTTTTTTTTCACAGTGCTGTTAATCTTCGCTGTTTTGGTTGTTCCCTTCAACAGGGGGCCGGAGTGGCCGAATGAAACATCCCAATACAACTACTTTGTGAAAGTTTTAGAAAAAAAACGCGCACTCTACCCGAATAATCCCGCTTTACACCAGATGCTCGGTGAACTTTATTACCAATCGGAGAAATGGGAACCTGCAAAAACTGCCTACGAAGTATCTCTCGGTTTGAATTACCATCAACCCGAAGTATTGAACAACCTGGCCTGGTTATTGTTGAAATGTCCGCAGAAAGAACTGCTGGATCCTAAATTGGCTTTAAGGCTCGCCCGGGATGCGGCACGTTTGCAGGAGGCGTCCCATATCTACGACACCCTGGCCGAAAGCCTGCTGGCAAACGGGATGTATGAAGAGGCGGTGGCTGCTGCGGAAAAGGCTCTTAAAATAGCAAAGGAAGACCGTAAATACCTGAGAGGTCAATTGAAAAAAATGAAGCTGGCATACCGGGAGTCCAAATCGATAAAAATTTGACATTTTTGTTTCAAACATGGGGCGGGTTAGGATAAAAGAACAGCATGAGAAATTTACGCCGCTATCTGCCACAAATAACCGGTAATAAAAAAAGAGAAAAAACATAACAAGGATATAAAATGTATACCAACTTTTTCGGTTTTAAAGAAAGACCCTTCCAATTGGTTCCCAACCCGGAATACCTTTACCTGAGCAGGAGCCATGAGGAGGCCCTGGCCCATCTCAATTATGCCATTTCACACGGAGACGGTTTTGTGGAAATTACCGGGGAAGTCGGAACCGGAAAAACGACGCTCTGCCGGGCTTTTTTAGAAGACCTAAACAAAAACACGGAAGTGGCGTATATATTCAACCCCCGGCTCAATTCGCTGGAGCTATTACGGGCCATTAACGACGAATTCGCCGTCCCTTCGCAGGCCGCTAATGCCAAAGACCTGATCGATGCATTAAATGCTTTCTTATTGGAGAAAAAGTCCCGGAAGAAAAATGCCATCCTTCTTATCGATGAGGCGCAAAGCCTGAGCAAAGAGGTTCTCGAACAATTAAGGTTGCTCTCCAACCTGGAAACCAACAAAAGTAAACTACTGCAAATTATATTGGTGGGCCAACCCGAATTGCGGGAAAAACTCGATGCCTTCGAACTCAGGCAGTTGAGGCAGAGAATCACGTTACGTTGGCACCTGACATCCCTCAGCTTTAAAGAGACCAGGGCCTACATCCGGCACCGGGTGAATATCGCCTCGAAGAAAACCGAAGATAAGTTCACCCACCGGGCATACCCACTGATCTATCGATATTCCGGCGGTATCCCCAGGTTAATCAATATCGCTTGCGACCGGGCCTTTCTGACGGCCTATGGCTTGAACCGGCTTAAGGTTACCGGGAGTATAGCCCGGAACGCTATAAAGGAATTGAGAGCCAGGGGAGAAGACACACACCGTTTCTTTTCGAAAGGAAGGGTGCTTTTCGGATTAATCGCTATGTTGTGCCTGGCGCTTCCCTGGGTATTTCAGTTCAAAGTACCCACTTTTTTTAAAACCGGAAAAACGGCCGTGGAAAAAACGGAAAACACCACTCCAAATCGAGAATCATCCGTCAAACCGGGTCCGGTGACAAAAATTCCCGGAAAATTTGCAGATTTTCTCGGAAATTTAACGAACCACTCCTCCCGGTTAATTGCCGTTAAAACAATAATTTCCCTGTGGAATAAAGTTCCCATCATAAATAGATACTTAGACAATATTGACAATGATGGCGATTTTTTCCGGCTTGCCGCCACCCAGAATAACTTTCATATCTTGCCGGTTAACGACAACCTGGACATTATAATAAAACTAAACCTCCCTGCCATCCTGGAATTTTTGCCTCCGGGCGCCTTTTCTCCCCGCTATCTCACGCTTACAAAAATTACCGGAAGGGAAATTATTCTCAAAGGCGGCAAAAAAAATGAGACGCTAAGCCTGGAACCGGGAGAAATGGAATCCCATTGGTCCGGCGCCGCTTACATCCTATGGAAGAATTTTTTTAACTGCAAGGGAGTCATCCCCATCGACGCCCCGAGAGAATCCGTTCTTTCCCTTAAAATGCTGCTGCGTGACATCGGTTTCAAAGAAATAAGATTGGATAACCTATATGATAACACCACGCAGGAGGCTGTGGAAAAACTCCAGGAAAAGCACGGCATTAAGGTTGACGGAATCGTTGGGGCAAAAACAAAAATTGTCATTTACAATGAAAAAAAAGAATTAACGATTCCGCATATTCGGCCATTCAACGATTCCGATGTAGACAAAAGCAGGGGAATCAAGGAGAACTGAAAATTGAGTTCTATACTAAAAGCCTTAAAAAAACTCGATGAAGAAACCCTTTACCGGGAAGACCACACCGGTGAGCAAAAAATCAAAATGAGGCAGATGATTAACCGGCGATCCGGGACACCCCGGGTAATAAACAGGCTTCTCTTCATATCATTGGCTCTCTTGCTTCTGAGTACTATTACGCTGATAATCATGAATTCAAACCGGAAACCTTCTATAAGCAGCGAGCAGCCGGCAGTCGCATCCCATAAGCCGCTTCTCGGAAGCCCCCCAAAAAGGGCTATTAAAAAGGAATCTCCGAAAGAAGAGACACCGCCGGCGGTTATCTCAGAACAATCGCAGCCTGCAGCAATACCGGCATTTTCGGGAATAGGGCGGCGACCCCGGTCCACAAGAGAGGCAGAACGCGTTCAGTCAACCACTGTTAAAAGGATTACGAAAAAAACAGCGGATCAAAGGGAATTGGAGAAAAATAACGACACCGGGTTTATTCTTAATGGAATAATCTGGTTAGATAAACCCGGGATGCGCGTTGCTTTAATAAACGACCGTTATCTCAAGGAAGGTGACAGTATAAACGGGGTAACGGTTATCGAAATCAAGAAAAATGCGGTAACGCTTCAGCGCGGCAAAGAGAAGTGGACCATAAGGATAGAGAAATAGCAGAGAATATCCATCAATTTCGCATGAGTAGAATCCCCAATCGTCAAAATAAAGCTATAATAAGCTAAATCATCCCAAATTTTATTTTTTTTATAAAAAAAATTCTTGCAAAACATTTTTTTACTTTACTTTTTTGAAATCTTACCGCATAATAGGGAAAAGCTCATACCGGGTACCAATATTCCTATAAACTTCATCCCGATGAAAAGGCAAAAACAAAAATGATCCCAAAAGATTTCTCCAGGCAAGTTGAAAAGCAAGTTTTAGCAAATAAAGAATTTAAGAAAATTATGAAGCAGATTTATAAAATCAATCTGGAAATGCTTTTCAATCAACTTGAAAACAGGAAAAAGAAGGTAAAAGGATAATTTTGGCTTTGCAAGAATAAATTTTCCCAAAATCTTTCAAAACACCTTTATTTTCATGATATTTGCCAGGCATGTGCGAAATTGATGGATAAAATATTAGACTTTTTATGAAATTTATTTTATAATAAAAAAATATTTTTTATTTCACAGATAAAACAAATAATCGTTGTCATCTGTGAAATCTGCGGTATCCTATATTGTTTGTTGAAAACTTTTAAATTCCGATAATAACAAGTTGATAAGAGTTAATATGAAAAAGATTGTGATAGTATCTGTCGGGGATTTGAAATTCAAGGAGTTGAAAGAGCTTGAAAAAAAGTATATAAAAAAGATCAGCCACTTCATAAAATTGGAAACGGTGAATTTAAAAGACGTCGCTGTCCGGGATGAGGAAATAAAAAAGAAAAAAGAGGGGCAAATGATGCTGAACCTGCTTGAGAAAAGGGATTTCGTGATTGCCTGTGATGAAAAAGGGAAACAAATGGACTCCCTTACCTTTTCCCGCTTCTTATCGGAAAAACTGTCCTATCATCCCGGCCGGATCGTGTTCCTGATCGGTGGTCATTCCGGGCTTTCCTCATTGTTAAACGACAGGATAAACCTTAAATTATCTTTTTCCCACATGACCTTTGCCCACGATATTTTCAGGATTCTTTTCTTAGAGCAACTCTATCGCGCCTTCACCATCATGAAAGGAATTACCTACCACCGGTAGCAAGTCTTGCTTTGCGGCATATTGCAGGGTTGTGGGACAGGTGAATAATTTGCGTCTAGTGAAACCCTGTAGGGGCGTGCCCTTGCGGCCGCCCAGACTAAGTTTGATGGAAAATTTGGGTATTCCTATTATTCTTGCTTATTTT
>JAGLQA010000438.1 GCA_023137075.1 Candidatus Aminicenantota bacterium | reverse complement strand
TTTAGCAGGCTGTAGTCGGAATCCAATTTTCCATAAATTAAGATGGAAAATTAGGGATAGGACGCGACCAAAAGGAGCGTTCTTCCACTTTTAGCTTTATTACCCAAAAATATTCTCATTTTTGTGAGCGTCTTGTATAATATATTTTCCTTGTATAATATATTTTCCTGAAAGAATAAACATCTTAGAAATCAAAATTAGAATTGCTGGGTGATTCTTGAGTGTTATTGACTTTTTTTATTTATTTCTCTAATATATTCTTTAAGAAGGAGGTGAATATGTTACTACAAAATAAGGGAAAAAAATTGCTTCTCTCCATATTAATCGTTTTCGTTGGTATCTTGCCTATCATTCTCTACGAGACTCTTATCGGCAGCCCACCAAACATAACTCCCGGAGAGGCCGTCGAACTATTAGATAAACCGGGCGCCAATGCCATACTTGTCGATATCCGAAGTTCCGGGGAGTTCAAGGGCAACCATATAGACGGTTCCCTGAACTGGCCTTATGATAAAATTATGGCATTATCCTCGTTGAACGATTTGCCGGAACAATTTGCCGGAAAACAACTAATCCTCCTCTGCAAGAGTGGCATAACAAGCGCATTGGCCGTTCGTAAGCTGCAAAAAATGGGGGCGGCAAATATATCAAATGTGCGCGGCGGCGCCGAGGCCTGGGTGGCAAATTTGAAAAAACCTTTCAAACCGGGATTCTATAAGATTATAAAAAATTCCGGTGAAATTAAGCACTTTACTTCGCGGGACATGCCCCTTTTCAAAGAATTAGTTGTAATCGGTTACGGTCTTGTAATAAAGCCGCTTTATATGTTGTTGTCTTTATTGCTTATCATAATCCTGTGGAAAGCCCGGTCCTTCGATCTCAAAACACTTAAATGGGGCCTGGTTTTTTTCCTGGCAGGTGAAACCGCCTGTTGGGTAAATTATTTTGTTTTCCGGGATACCTCTTTTCTATCTGAATATTTGCACAGTTTCGGCATGGTCTTAAGCTTCGCTTTTGTCACCTTTGCCCTATTCGAGGGCATAGATAGAAGGATTATAAAATACAGCGATATAGAACAGAAATGTGCTGCCATCGGACTCTGCCGGGCTTGTTTTAAATACACCGAAGCGCCCTGCGGTCTAAAACGGTTCTTTCTTTTCTTAACACTGGCATGTATCATCCTGGCATTTATTCCCCTGACCGGGGTTCCCCATTGGGGTTCGTACAACACAACTGTCGTAGGGACGCCTTACGATTTTTCCCACCCGGTTATCTACCAGCTATTTGAAATCCGGTTTTGCCCGTATATTGCCATCGTCCTGTTTGTTATTACACTCATCATCTTGTTAGTCAAAAAAGTGGACCCGGTAACCTACGCAAAGGTATTCTTTTCGGGTGGGATCGGCTATCTCAGTTTCGGTACGCTGCGTTTTTTCCTTATCGCTTCTTATCGAGATAATCTTTTATGGTACGAGTTATGGGAAGAGGCAACCGAACTACTATTCGTTGTCGGTGTGGGCATTACGCTTTGGCTTTTCCGTCACAAGCTGTTCAAGAAGGAGGCGGCGTCCCGGGCCTGATCCTAATTAGGTTTATATCTCTTGAATTTCCGGAACAGCTTATTGTCAAGCTTTATGTTCAATTTTATATCTTTATGAAGGTTCGACATTATTATTTTCCCCAGGCTGTCGTACTGCACATATTTAACGGGGATGAATTCTCTTTTGTCTACCCATAATATTTCTTTTGCAATACTTCTTGTTTTTTGGGATTCTTTAGAAACGATGGTATATTTTATCGTATCCCTCCCTGCCGCCACTTCTTCCCCGGAGAATGTCCCATCTGCCAATTCCAGCATCCGGATATGTTGGTCGATGTACCAACCCCAGTGTGACTGGTGCAGCCCATAGTCCCGCAAATCCGTTACCCAATCATGTTCCGGTTTGTATGAAAAGGAAAACCAGGACAGGATGCCTCTTCCTAACTTGAGGCGTACTTTATGAGGTTTATATAACATAACCGTGCCGTTATACTTCCCTTCCAGGATTTCCATGCGTATCATTCCGGGAGACTTATAGAAATAATTACATACCACTAACTTGGTTTTTTCCCCTTTCGCGGTAAAGGATTCAAATAGGCACCGGTAGGTTTTAATTTTTTCGAAGTGCGCTTTCATCTTGATTAAAACGTTTCTATAACTATAGTTATCCTCTTTCTCCCGGGCCGATGCCTGTATAAGTAAGAAAAGAACGATGATAAAAATAACAAAAAAAACCGGTCTCTTCATTGTAATTCCTCCTCACCTCCGTGAAACTTCGCATTTTTGCTGATGTCTGAGAACATGGCCGCCATCTCCGCCGGGTCCACGAATTTTTCAAGCTCGGCAAAAACGCATAAACAATTTTCGCCTTTCGTGACCAACCTGCCGGAGGAAAAAATTTCTGCATTTAATAGCGCCCCCTCCTCATTCATGGAAATTATATTTAACTCGATGTTCAGTATATCTCCGCTTTTCACGTTTCCGAAAACCGATACCTTTTCCATTTTTGCTATCATGGGAATCAACTTAAAATCGCTGCTGTACATGATGAGCCATGAAGCGAGTTGGGCCGCGGATTCCAGTAGTAAAAGCGGGGGGAAGGAGCCCTTTTCATAGGAAGGTGATTTTAATAATCCTTCTTCAAAAGATATTGCTTTAATTCCTTTCGCATATTTGTTTTTTTCTATTTCCTCGATCCTATCGATAAACACAAACCTCATTTCAATTCGCTCCTTGTTTTTTTATAATCTCTAATTATTACCTTTTTCTTTCCATATTGTTATAAATACAACATGGGATCAAACGATTTTCATCTAAGGGATACTGGTTGCAGCACTTCATTACCCTGGAGAAATCGAAATTGTAAGCATCCATGAAATGGTGTATAAACAACGATTTAATGTTCTTTTCCATGACATTGAACAATTTCTGTGGTGTCATGTCCTTGCCGCACTGCCCTATTTCGCACATGATATTTTTTAATGAATGAAGGATCTTCCCGGATTGGGGCTGGATACCGGAGGATGACCATAAACTGTAAATGTTATTCTTTATTTTCTCGTATGATTCGCTCTCCAATCCCGGGGCCGTTCTGTTTTTTATGGTATCTAAGTATTGTTCGACCTCGACCAACCTGGGTATGGGGATATATTCTCCTTCTCCGCCGGTACTGTTGTCAAGTTTTAAAAGATAGGTGAGGGCAAAGCATGTGGGGTGACTGCACGGCAGGTTTATAATATCCGATTCCCGTATTATTCCACCTGAACCGGCGGCAATTTCGGCCGCGATGCCGGGAATTGTGATAACTTTTTCAACATCATATTCAAGACCGGGGTTGGCAAAAACAATGGGTTGAAACATGAGTGACCTTATGAAATCCTTTTTAAGAAAATATTGAACTACTTTTCCGATCTCTTTATGATTCACTCCTCTCATAACCGTCATAACTAACGATGTCCTGGCGGAGAATTTTTCAAGAAGCTCGAGGATCCCGAGTTTCTCCTCGAGTACTCCCTCTCCCCTAAGTTTGATATTGGAATCATCATCAAACCCGTCAAACTGGAGGGATATGAATACATTCCTATCTATGAGCTTTGTAAGTAAATTTTTGTCGCGTAAAAATTCTTTCCCGTTGGTACTGATGGAAACGGTCAAAATTTCCGGCCTGTTTGCTGCTTCCACTATCTCGAGTAATTCCGGGTGCAGCGTGGGTTCTCCCCCACTGATGTTGATCATGTCTAAGGAACCTTCGGCTTTAATTAGATTGTCAACTATCTTTTTAAATTTTTCCACAGGCATGTGCCAACCATTGTGATTCCCGGCCAGGCATATAGGACAGGACATGTTGCAGTGGTCCGTTATTTCAATTATGGGCAGGCAGGTATGCTGTTGGTGTTCCGGGCACAGGCCGCAGCTCGCTCCGCAGCCGTTGAAATTTTCGCTAAAAAATTCCAAAGGATATAAAGCGGGTTTACTTATTTTTAAAGCTTCGATATATTTCCGGCGATCGCCGTATATTAAAGTAAAAAATTCTCCATGTTCTTTACAGTTCTTTAGCATGTAGACAGAGTCGTTATAGAAGACTATTTTAGCAGGGAGAATTTTTTTACATCCGGGACATAAGCTCCTGGTGGTCTTGTAATATTCGTAATCTAAATTCATCGAATACCTCTTTCTCCGGCTTTCCGGAAACGCTTATCTTTCTCGCGGTAAAATAAATTATATGTACACACCGGGATGTATGTTTTATCTATACCCGGGACAAGGACACTACACCTATTCACCCGAGATAGGTCAAAGGTATCTTCATCCATATATGCATGGATGTATATGATTTTTATGAATTTTTCAGCTCTTTTCTGGCGCTCAAAGGGAGAAAGATGCTCGCCTGTAGGGTAGAGTTTGCCGATCATATTTTTCATCATTTTTAGAATCCTTTCAGACTCCGGGTAACTGTCTTTCCGGGCCCATATCTCATTTATTTTATCCGAAAGTATCCGCTGGAAGTTCTCTCCCGGATGGACCAGGTATTTTTTTCCCAGGATTTCGTAATATTCATCCCCGGGAAATAGCCTCTTGAGGGGAAACGTGTAGTCCCCGTCCCGGAATATGTAACATACCGAATAGCAGAGCGGATGAGAACCGGGAAGAGGTACAAAATCATCATGGGTCAATCTCTTTTCCCGGTGCTCTATACTATTATCCGGCGAAAATCTTGTTTTTTTGTGAAGGTTTTGTAACTTCGCGGGAATCGTATGGTGTGCCCTATCGGCTACGGTCGCCGACCGCTTTACTATATTATCGATAACCTCATCTATGGGTAGATGTTTTCTCGGCGTGAACCTGCCGCCGGCAAAACCGGTATAGGTCATGTTCTGGATCGTTACACTTCGTATAAAATCTTTCTTTAAGGCATAGTCGATAACCTTGCCGATTTCTTTATCATTCAGATCCTTTACCGATACGTTCATTAAGGTTGTCTGCACCCCGTACTTTTCCAGGTTCTTCAGGGCATCTAATTTTTTCTTAAGTACATCCGCTCCGTGCATTTTTTTTGCAATATCCCGGTTAAAGGTGTTAAAAGACAAAATTACATATACGCCGTAACCGGCAAGTTTTTTGACAAAATCCTCATCCTCGGCAAGTTTCAAACCGTTCGAGTTAAGCGTCACCCTGCCGATTTCCTTTCTCCGGCAGAGTTCGATTATTTTGAATAATTCCGGGTGAAGGGTCGGCTCTCCCCCGGTAATATTGATCAGGTCGATAGACTTTTCCGAAGCCGTAAGCCAATCTATAACCTGTTTGAATTCCTCGACAGGCATGAAATATTCCGGGTCATCTCTATTATAAGTAAAACAGATAGGACATTTTAAGTTACACACATTCGTTATTGAAATAATAGGGAGATTGCACGCTTTTTCGTGCCAGGTACAGAGGCCGCAGTCATAGGGACATCCCTCACTTATCTCCTTAGAGAATTTGCCGGGTCTATCGGTTGCCTGCCTGGTGTTTATAACCTTTAAATACCAATCGATATTTGCCGCGATAAGTGCTTCCGATGCGCCATGTTGGGGGCAGATTGAACGTAAAAAAACCTTCCCGTCACGAAAGATGATCTGCGCATCGATTATTTTTCCGCACCGGCGGCACATACTACGGGTAAAATCGTAATAAATATAATCTCTTTTTCTCTTAGCGTCCTTTTTCATCTTAAATCCTAAATCTTTCAATTCTTTTATCTTTCATGTCTTTTATCATCCAATCTTTCAGTTTTTTAATCTTTTTTTGTCTTTCAATTTAAAGCCCTCCGTCTACAACCATGTTCTGGGCATTGATGTAGGCCGCTTTATCCGAACAGAGGAAAGCGGCAAAAGAGGCCACCTCTTCCGGTTTTCCCGGCCTACCGGCAGTGCAGTATTTCATGTATTCATTATACTGCTTTTCCGGTACATTCGTGCCCACACCGGCATCGAGCATACCGGGGGCGATGGCGTTTACCCTGATGTTATACCGGGAAAGCTCTTTTGCCAGGGAAATAGTAAACCCGGTTACCGCGGCTTTTGCCGCGGCATAATGAACCGGCACCTCAAGCAGCCGCATTCCCGCGATAGAGCCTATATTCAAGATTACTCCCGACTTTCGGGCGATCATTCTCCGCACTACCTCTTTTGTCACTAAGAACATCCCCTTAACATTGACTGCCATCATCCGGTCCCAATCCTCTTCTTCGATCAGGGGCAGCGGCAGCACCTGGGTAATACCCGCATTGTTCACCAGGATGTCTATCCGGCCAAATTTTCGGATGACTTCATCTATCATTTTTTCAATGCCGGCGCTGTCGAGAACCGAACACCTGAAGGCCAGACCCTGGCGGTTGTTCTCTTTTATAACCGTTAAAATTTTTTCCGCTTTTTTCTCGCTCTTCTCATAATTAAAGGCTGTGTCCGCACCTTCAAGGGAGAAGATTTCACACAACTTCGCCCCAATGGCCCCGGTACCGCCGGTTATGATTGCTGTTTTATTTTCGAGTAACATTTTACTCTCAACTTTTCCTTAACTAATTTTATAAATGTTAGCACGGTGAACAACCGGGGGATATCGCTTTTTCTTAAATTTCCCTCGAATTTTGAACCGTCAACTTCCGGGAGCGATTTCCTGAGCTCTTCTTTGGCCTTTTCCGAAAGATACCCGTCAACTTCGAAGTCTTCTTCGGGCATCGTCTCTTTCGCTCTCGATTCAATTTCCCCCCTGCTAATCCTGATATCAAAATCCTGCTCAAGCCGGAATACCAGATCGAGTAAATCGAGGGAGTCCGCCCCGATATCATCGATAAGGGAAGCATCCCGGGTAACGTCTTCTTCTTTAACACCTACTGTTTCAGCTATGCATACTATCACTTTTGCCGCGATTTCTTCTTCGTTCATTTATAACTCCTTTTTATTGCATCACCCTTACAGTTCTGGGGGCACGATCTCGATTATTTTGTCTATCTTTTTACGGCCTACCGGTTCCGGTTCTTTTTCATATTTGCCTATGGGTATTAGGGCCGCGATTTCAAAGGGTATTCTTATGTCGAGGATTTTTTTGATTTCAGCAACGGCGATCAAAGGACTGGTCATGCAGCAGGCACCCAATCCCATGGCGTGCGCCGTTAAGAGAAGATTCTGTACCGCCATCGATACGCTTATTAGTTCGGAATGGTCCCTCTTATCACGTGTTTTCAAACCCGCCCTGGCGTACACATGATCGACAAAAGGAAGGGCGGTTTTATAGAGGGCGAAGATCACGACCGGCGCCT
The DNA here is from genome assembly GCA_023137075.1 of Candidatus Aminicenantota bacterium. Lineage (GTDB taxonomy): Bacteria > Acidobacteriota > Aminicenantia > UBA2199 > UBA2199 > JAGLQA01. The sequence continues at coordinate 4,140 of JAGLQA010000438.1, read as the reverse complement.
GTTCAAAGAATAATAGGTATTTAGTGTAGTTAACAAATAGATCCCGAAGGGCGTCATCCTCTATATTCTCTTTCACTTTTTCTATCTTCTTTTTAACCGCAATGGCAATTCTTGCTTTTATTTTGTCATTCTTGAGGATTATAAATTTCCAGGCTTGCCGGTTGGTATTACTGGGGGCGTGCCCGGCTGCATCGATCAATGTTCTTATGGCTTCGTCATCGATCTTTTCCGGGGTAAACTCCCTGACACTTCTTCGTTCTTTGATAGTTTTTAATAACTCTTCTAAAAACACAGTCCGAAACCTCCGTCTACTCCTATAACCTGGCCTGTTATATAAGATGCGTCGTCGGAACATAAAAAAACAACAAGCTTCGCTACTTCCCGCGGCTGACCGAATCGCCCCAATAGTATTCTCGAAAGTAATTGTTCTCCTACTCTTTCAATCACTTCTTCCGTTAGTTTTGTGCGTATTACACCGGGCGCCACCGCGTTTACCGTTATCCCTTTGCCGGCAAGCTCTGCTGCCAACACCCTGCTGAACGCTTCCACACCTCCTTTGCCGGCAGCATAATTTGCCTGGCCCCTGCCGCCCTTTTGCGCTACTACAGACGAGATATTCACTATCCTGCCGTTTTTTTGCCTCCTCATATACTTACCCACAGCCCTGCAGGTGTAAAACATACCTTTGAGGTTTACCGCGAGAACCTTCTCCCATTCTTGATCTTCCATTCCCACCACAGGACAGTCTATGGCAATACCGGCATTATTCACCAGGATATCTATAGAACCGAATTCGGCATTTACCTTTTCTACCATCTCGTCGACCTGACCGGAAACAGATACATCCGCTCTAACAACTAAAGCCCCTTTCCCTATCTTTTCAATTTTCTCCGCGGTGTTTTTTGCCTCGCTTTCGTGCCGCAGGTAATTAACGGCAACATTGGCTCCATGTTTCGCTAATTCGACTGCGATTACCTTGCCGATCCCGGTTGATGCACCGGTTACTAAGGCATTTTTATCATTTAAATTCATCCCTGTCACTCCTTACTCCACCTTTTCAAAATAAGGCAGGCATTCTGACCGCCAAAGCCGAAAGAATTGGACAGGATGTACTCTCCCTGCCATTCTCTTGACCGGTTGGCTACATAATCAAGGTCACAATAAGGGTCTTTTTTATCATAATTAATCGTTGGCGGTATTAAATTGCGCTCGAAGCCCAGGAGGCAGGCGATGAATTCCACACCGCCGGAGGCTGCAATCAAATGGCCGATCATCGATTTTGTGGAACTGACCGGTATTTGATATGCTTTACTGCCAAATACCTTCTTGACAGCCTTTGTTTCAATCTCATCATTCTTGGGGGTAGATGTGCCGTGGGCATTGATATAGTCGATTTTATCCGGGCTTAACCGCGCCGAGCGCAGCGCCATTCCTATCGCGGCAGCAGCGCCGTCTCCTTCGGGATCCGGGTCTGTTGGTTTGTATGCATCGAGGCTCGATCCGAAACCCAGGATTTCACAATATATTTTTGCACTTCTTTTCAATGCATGGTCCAGTTCTTCGATAACCAACGCCCCCGCGCCTTCGCCGATTACCGCTCCATCCCGCCTTACATCAAAAGGACGGCAGGCAGCTCCCTTTAACTCGTTTTTGGTGGAGAGTGCGCCTAAGAGGCTGAACCCACCGATACCTAAGGGATTGATCATGGAGTCAAACCCACCGCAAATAAACACCTCTGCATTGCCTCTTTTAATTACCTGGCAAGAATGCCCGATTGCCTGGGCCGAGGCAGCACAGGCAGAACAATTTACATACCCGGGACCCGATATTTTATATTTCTCAATAATGAATTTATTGGTAGTATCTAATGGAGTTTGAAGATTCGTTCCCCTTTTGAGTAGGTCGCTGTAAATATCTTTTAGCCTCTCTTTTAAATTGCCGGAACTCTTATGAAATTCTTCAAGAGGTAAAACTTCTAAACAAACACCGGAATTTATCCCGGTTCTTCCGTTTTTCAATGTTTCCTCTCCGATTTGTGAATCCGCAATGGCTTCACTGAAAGCCGACAGGCCTAAAAAAACCTTCCTGTCCGAAATCCCGCATGCTTCGGGATAAATTCCCAGTATACCGTCTGAATCCAGGTCTTTTACCTCTCCTGCGATTCTCACGGGAAAAGCCGCCGCATCGAAGAGGGTTATTTCGTCTATCCCGGACTTCCCTTGCTCGAGAGAATTAAAAAAATTCTTTTTTCCGGAACCGATAGGAGAAACAACACCACAGCCGGTTACGACAACCCTTCTCATGAATATCTCCTTGCTGTTAGGCTTACTTTAGAATTGCCGAACTCGAAGGAATTCGATAGGGCAGTTTTTATATCTTTTTTTTCAGGTTTGTTTTTACAGAACCGCAGCCGGATGTTCTCATCACTCTCCCCAGGGGCGACCCCGGCAGGTAATATTCCTTCTTTCAACGCAAGAGCGCACACGGCCAATTCGAAGGGAGCGGCAGCCGCAATCATATCCCCGGTCAACGTTTTAACAGCAATCACCGGGGGGGCAGCCCGCCCTTTGAAAAGTGATTCTACCGCCCGGGCTTCCACTAAGTCGCCGACAGGGTGGGAATTTGCGGCAGCGCAGATGAGATCAATACCATCTTTATCAAGACCTGAATCGGAGACCGCTTGTTTCATGGTCTTCTCCAATACTTCCGTTCTCTTCTCTAATACTTCCGGTCCCCTCATGGGCTGCGGGTGCCACCCACTTTTCGAGTCGGGATCGGTAACAGTCGCATATCCCGACAATTCCGCATAAATGTTTGCGTTCCGGCTCTCTGCTTTTTCCAGGTCCTCTAAAACTAAGATACAGGCGCCTTCACTTAAAACGATGCCGTCCCGGTTCTTATCAAAAGGCCGGGATTTTCCTTTTTTAGAGAGAAGTCCAAGTTTTGTGAATGTAAGAAAACCCACATAGTTTGTTTTGGAGTCGCATCCACCGACGATGGCGCAGTCGATATCTCCTTGCTGTATGGCAACTATTCCTTCACCTATTGCCTGGGCGGTATTACCTGACCAGGGATTGAATACCATGTTCGGACCTTTAACCTGGAATAGGATCGAGATGTAGCACAATGGCATATTCGTCAATATTTTAAAAGAAAGAAGGGGATTACAGTTGGGAAGCGCCTCTGTTCCCATATGCCGGTATGAAAAACGGTCATTCTCATCTATCGAGTTCCCAACAAGCTTGATAAGGTCCGGCAACTGGCCGGATGTGAGCCCGGTGCCTAAGTAGAGCCCGGTGCGGTGCGGAGAATAACAGCCGTCCATACCCGCATCAGCAATGGCCAGTCCTGCTGCTGAAACGGCCATCTGCGCTTCCCGGTTCATAAGTTTTATCATCTTTTTTTTCGGGATAAAATCAGCGGGATCGAAATTACTGACCGAACCGGCAAAACTATGTGGAAATAAACGACTGCCCGGGAATTCAATCTTAGAGATGCCCGGGACCCCCTTCTTTACTTTCTCCCAATTTTTTTCCATACCGATCCCTAAGGGGGTAATGGCGCCGATTCCTGTGATAGCCACCCTTCTTTTCATTTTATATCCCGGAGCCAGAAATCCAGTAAATCTTGCCGTTTTTTCTCGAGTTCAGGGTCTTCTAACAAAACCCATACAAAAATCATTCCTGTTTCGGCTATAACTTTTTCACCTACTTTAGCAATTGTCCTGACTTTACCTGCATCTTCATGAACGGATACTATCTCCGAATTTAGAGCCAGGGTATCGCCCGGCTTCGAAATATTTCTAAATTTCACTTTTTCAAGCATACTGAGCATGGCTTTTACATTCTTCTTGTAATCTCTTTCCACTGTTTTTTCAAGAAGTAAACCGGATAATTGAGCCAGCGCTTCGATTATCAAAACACCGGGCATAACCGGGTGCCTGGGAAAATGGTCGTCAAAAAAATCCTCGCTCAGGGTGACGTTTTTAATTCCTTTGGCTCTGCTGCCTACTTCCAACTCGATTATTCTATCTAACATGAAAAAACGCATAATAACCCCTCCAGGGAAATGATTATATATTAAGTGGAAAAAGAAAGTCAAGAATCCGATCTCACATCCATCAATTTCGCACATGCCTGG
>JAGLQA010000437.1 GCA_023137075.1 Candidatus Aminicenantota bacterium | reverse complement strand
TTTTGGAGATAGAGTTCTTCTCCTTTATCACCAAAAACTCCGAAGGTAATATAATCCTTTATCTCGATGGACTTTTCGTTTCCCGCTCCATCAGCCCTTATTTTTTCCGCAGCAAATTCCAATATGACCCGGTACTTTCTTCCCGCCAATTGTTCATAAGTGGCGTTGACCGCTTTATTCTCATACAGGGTTATGGTCTCGAACATATCGGTGAGGATGTACTTGAGGTGAGGGGGAGTGGCCGCTTTCACGTACTCGAGAAATTCCATGGAGGTGGGAAAAGGCGGCTCCCGGAATGCGGCATCCTGCAAGAATTTTCCAATAGCGGCGTTCAAGTTATCTTCGCCGATGTAATCCTGCAGTGCATTCATTACCACCATGCTCTTTTCATAGTTAATATAACGGGCGCCAAAATTGGTCAGCGCCAAGGGGACCTCCTTCCGCGTTTCCCGGGCCCTGCCTCTCAGGTAGTGGTCGATTCGTGTTTTGATATATTCGTTTATGAAGGCACGGGGGTACTCTTTTTTGCTAACCATTAAGGCGGAATATTGGGCCAATCCTTCGGACAGAAGAAACATCCCCTCAACATACCCACCCATAACCTGGTGGCCCCACCACTGGTGAGACACTTCATGGGCGGTTACCCGGAAAACATATTCCACCTTAGAGCCGTCGAATTTCGCAATAAAACCGTATCCTTCGGAAAAGGGGATCAGGTTGGGAAAACCCTCGGCATACAAAAGACGGTCCTTAGGAAACTCAGCGATTTTCACTTGCTTAAATTGATAGGGGCTGAAATTTTCGGAATAATACTCCAGCGATTTTTTCACGCCTTTGATCATGAGATCGATATTGGTGTCATGGCCTTTGTGATAATAAATTTCGATATCGATATCCTGCCATTTGTCTTTTTTTACATAGTACTTTGCCGATAAAAAGGAAAAATATTTGAGGATTTTATCCCGCGTTCGGTAATGGAAGTAACGCCTATCGCCTTCCTTCCATTCGTTGATTAACTCTCCCGATGTCAGGGCAGTCTGGTCTTTACTGGTACTCACTACGGCTTCATAATTGACCCGGTAGGCGTCCTTACCGATTGGGCTTTGTTTCCTGACCTTTGTGTCATTAATAGACGCGATTATCTCTTTGGGCTGCAAACCGTATTTTTTCCGCTTATCATTGTCCGCCAATTCGTTGGCAAAATAGGGATCATAGCCAAAAGCGGGAATGACATCGAATGCATACAAAAACGTACCGTTAGGCACCAACCGGGTGTATAAGGAACGCCAGGTACTGTTCGTATAATGATTCTTGAAACCCTTTTGTTCCAATTCGATTTCAAAATCCAGCAGGGTCTCTTCCCCGGGCTGCATCGGCTTGTCCAGTCGATATATATAAACCGCGTGATTCCCGGCAGATTCGACCAATGTCCAGGGCAATTTCAGACGCAGCCGGTTTATCTTTCCTTCCTGGGACCCCTGGATGAATAGCCGTGTCACATCCGTATCCGTTTTGTTCTTTAAAACTATCCGTCCCCTGGAAAAAACCCGGCGCCGGTAGGGATAGATATCCACGTTTAACTTGATATCCGTAACCTGGGGCTGGGGCATAGTCTCGTATTTTTTGTATTTTTTTTCATATTCCACTTTTATCAGATCGGTTGTTTTCCGTGATTCGAAGCGGTTCAAAATATTCGTGTTGTAAATAATATAACCGCCAAAAATAATACAGGCTAACAGCGCCGCGGCGCCTACCAGCAACTTGCGCCCGGTTAATCTCTCTTTTGCTTTGCGGATTCGTATCTTAAGCCCGGTATCCTTTCCCCGCACCCGGAAAAGAACGGCCAACAGGATTAATATAACGGCAAAAGCGATCCAGTATAAATTAAAGAAGAATATTCCCTGCGCAAAGGGACCGTAACCGTTCATGTCCGAATAGACGTAGTCGGGCACGGAAGCGAATCTCCATAAATGATGATTAAATCCTAAGGTGGGCAGCAGGTCGTCCACCAGGAGAAAGGTAATCACAAAACCGAGAAATTTTTTGTTGACCAACACCTGGATGAACATAGCAAGAACCGAGATAAGGCAATAATAGACCAGGCGGATACCGAACAACTCCTTAATGTACAATCCCAATTCAAAATGGGTGAAGCCGTGCAAAACCTGGGTGATTATTCCGGCAACCATGATGATGGTTACCAGTAATGCCTGTACCAGCATTAACGCGCCGAGCTTCCCTGAAAAAGGAACCCAGGTGGGCACGGGCAGGACATCGTATATTTGATCTACTTTTTTACTTCTCTCGCGCCATACCAATTCACCGGAACAGAACAGTATCAGAAGCAGACTGAACAGGTAGAGGGTCACTTGCGTGGCAGCGAGAACCTGGGAGGTGACCGGAAGGGTCTGGGTTCCCCTGACCAACCCGACATTCCGGAAACCTAAAATAAAGATAAAGGCGGTTCCTAAAAAAAGAATGACTAAAAAATAGGTGTTCTTCACCAAGACCCTGAATTCATGGAGGGAAGCGGAAAAAACCTGCCGGATATGGTTCTTAAAACCGAATAGTCGTTCTACAGTGACAATATCGTTTACTTGCCTCCGGCGGCGAGGGGGGCTTTTTTGATTATTGGCACGGCACCCGGATAAGGGTGAGTGGATACGGCCGGGTTCTAACATGTAGGATAAGCGAAACTTTCGATAGGTAAAAATTAGTAAAGCGACTGCGAGGGCACTCCACAAAATCCGGTTTAATAAAAAATCTCCCGATAAGGGAATGAGCAGGATGTTTTTTTGCGCCGCTGCCCAATATTCATAAAATCCCTGGGTCGCCAGCTTCCCAAAGGGATCGATCAAGGCCGCCAAAAAATCACTCCGGGTCCGGGCCAGGCTCTCGCCTACTAAGTAGAAAACGAGTAATCCGGTCACGCCCACATATACGGAAAAAAATTTTCGCGTCAACAGTACCAGCGAAAAAAACAGGGCCCCGGCAAATAGGATATTCGGAAGCACTCCGACTAAGTAGGGTTGAATGTAAGCCCATAAATCGACCGGCCCAACCTTATCGGCATTGGTAAAGGGAAAAATCCTCCCCAAAAAAGCGCCGAAACCGACGGCGGAAAACACAAACAACGAAGCGGCCAATGCCCCGAAAAACCTGCCGGCAAAATAGTCAATCTTCCTGACCGGGTAGGAGAAGTACAACTCATGGAAATTCTCCTTGAAATCTCGAAAGGCCGCGTTGGTGAAAAAAGCAGCGGTAATCAAAATGCCGAAATGAGAGGCCACCGTTATCAGGTAATACAGTACATAGGGCGCGTCGGCATTAACATTACCCACACCGGCACTTAACAGCTTTCTCAAAAGTCCGCCGCCTACCGAAGCCCTATAAACTCCAAAAAATCCGGCCAAAAAAAACAAAACGAAATAAATATAGGTGGAGACTTTTTTTAGCCGGTACCATAACTCAAAAGAAAAGATGTGCTTGAACATGATGATACCTCCGCTTATGGTGTCGGCGAAAAATCGTGCTTAAGGGTTGAGAAATAAACATCCTCTAAGTCGGGATTCACTGCCACGAATCCTCCCTGCGGCTGGCTGTCACCCAGCACATGGATCAATACATTCCCTGCAGACAGGCGTGTCAGGATGACATGAAACCGCTGTTCGTAATCGGCCAATTCTTCTTTTTTTATCACCTTCTCCCAGGTTTTCCCCTGCAGGTTTTTTTCCGCTTCCCCGGGGCTGCCGGAAAAGAGGATCTCACCCTCCCGGATAATGGCCATGCAATCGCATAACCGGCGCACATCATCGACAATATGGGTGGAAAGGATGACAATCACATTCTCGCTGATCTCACTCAGTAAATTGTGAAAGCGGTTGCGCTCTTCCGGGTCCAAACCGGCTGTCGGTTCATCCACGATGATTAATTTGGGGCTGCCGATCAGGGCCTGGGCAATGCCGAAGCGCTGCTTCATGCCGTTAGAAAAGCCGCCTAATTTTCTCTTGCGCACGTGATAGAGATTGGTTTGTTCCAATAGGGAATTAACCGCCTCCTTCCGTTCCTTTTTTTTCACAATTCCTTTTAGCAGGCTAATGTGATCCAGCATTTTTTCTGCCGTAACATCAGCATAGACCCCGAAATCCTGGGGCAGATAACCTAAGATTCGCCTTACCCTGCCCTTCTCTTTTAAGACATC
>JAGLQA010000436.1 GCA_023137075.1 Candidatus Aminicenantota bacterium | reverse complement strand
GCTCAGGTGGACCGCGCCGATAAGCTTCTGGGCTCTGCCGCGGATGCTTTCCCAACTCAAAATCCCGTGGCCCGGATTACAAAATCACTTCTTCAGGCTGCGCCTTGTTGAGTAACAAAGAGAAGCTGCATTATGGTTAAATTAAGCAAAAAATACCGTTTTTGGTAAAATTGATTTGATTTATACTTCTAAATATGATACATTTATTTACCTTAATTTCACCAAAATTTATAAAATTCGGAAGGAGGAATTATGAAGATTAGAAATTTTGCTATAATTTTAGTTATTTTACTCGTTTTCACTGCCTGCGGCAAACAGGACGATACCCAGGGCATCAAGCTAAGCATAGAGATCCAACCGGAAACCATTACCGACGAGCTCTATATAAAGATGAATTATGAATGCATTCTCACGAATGAATTCCCGGGTTTTGAAAAAGAGCATATGGTTTTCGTTCATTTATGGCGTACAAAACACGAAGAGATGCTCATGGGCGACGACCATTTTCCGATTAAAAAAGTCACCGATTGGAAGAAAGGGGATGTCATTAAATATTCCCGGGTTATTTTTATCCCAAAATTCTTAGATGAATTCGATATCGATTTTGAAGGTTATGAAGAAATTAAACTCTCTGTCGGATTATATATCCCTAAAGTCAAAAATAGTAAAAAAATCTTATTCAAAAAAACCTTAAATATCCAGGCCGCCTCGCTAAATGCCCCTGAAGTTGTGTACGATGAGGGGTGGTGGCAGGTGGAGACCGATTTGAAAATAAAAAAATCGGAGGATAGAACCTGGAGATGGACAACGAAAGAAGCGGTCTGTATTATCGAAAATCCCAAAAAAGAATCCCTGTTAATATTGACCGGTAGAGTGGATAAAATACAGCATAAAGATCAAAAAGTAATATTCAAACTAAACGACAATGTCCTGGAAGAATTTATTCCGGAAAAGGATGCCTTTGAAAAGCGGTATGTTATTACTCCTGATATGATGGGGCAGGAGGACGAATTTACCCTGACAATCGAAACCGATAAAATATTTATCCCGGCCAATGTAGTCCAGGGCAGCAAAGACACCCGGGAATTGGGAATTAGAATATACCGGCTGTATTTTAGAGAGAATTTAAAGTAGAAGTGAAAAAGTGATACGAACAAAAATCTTAGGAACCGGATCTTACTTACCTGAAAAAGTAATGACAAATGATGATTGGGCAAAACTTGTCGATACAACCGACGAATGGATCACCAGTCGAACCGGCATAAAAGAGAGACATTTCGCAGCGCCGGGCCAGGCTACTTCAGACCTGGTCGTAGAAGCGGCACAAAAAGCCTTCGTAGATGCCGGTGTCGATAAAGACGAAATTGATATCATAATAGTCGGAACAGTCGGTGCCGATAATGCCTATCCGTCCACCGGCAATTGGGTACAAAAAAAGTTGGGGATGAAGACGATTCCCTCTTTTGACATAAGCGCAGCCTGCTCGAGCTTCCTTTACGGTCTCATTTTAGGCGATTCGTTGATCAAATCCGGCGTTGCAAAAACAATCCTGGTATCCAGCGCCGAGATTATGTCACGGATTATTAACCGGGAGGACCGGAATACCTGTGTCCTGTTCGGCGACGGAGCCGGGGCCGCTGTGCTCAGAGCGAGCGGCGGTGAAGAAGGTATTCTTTCTACCTATTGGGGAGCGGACGGCAACCTGGGAGATTTGCTTATACAACCGGCCGGCGGAAGCGCCATGCCTGCCAGCCGGGAAACCGTGGACAACAAAATGCATACCGTTCACATGAAAGGCAATGAAGTCTTTAAACATGCTGTTCTCAGGATGCAGGAAGCTGCTGTTAATGCTGTAAAAAGGGCGAATCTCACCAGTAAGGATATTGACCTCTTTATCCCGCACCAGGCTAACTTCCGGATTATCGAAGCCACCATAAAAAGGGCAAAAATTCCCTTAGAAAAAACCTATATCAGCATCGATAAAACCGCCAACATGTCGGGCGCAACCATACCCGTCGCTCTTGATTGGGCCAGGCGAGAAGGACGGATCAAGCCAGGTGATAATGTATTGACCAGCGCCTTTGGCGCCGGTTTTACCTGGGCAGGCCTGGTCATTAAATTCTAATTAAAAAATTAATAATCGTTTTTCAAGGCCCTACTCGAAAAATGAAAAAAAGTGTTGTGTTTGCGATTCTTTTTATTGCCTTTGCCGGAATGATATGGGCTAAGTTTCACCCGGGGATAAAATGGAGAGAAATTTCCGACAAACAATTTATCGTTATTTTTCCGAAAGGTTATGAAGCCGAAGCGTCCTATACGTTGGAAATAGCCCGGGATATATACGAAAAATCGCACAAATTATGGGGTAACCGGGTCAGAAAAAAGATCCGGATCGTTTTGAGCGACAATTACGATTATGCCAATGGCAGTGCGACTTTTTTTCCTTTCAACCGGGTAGAGATTTACCTGTATACCCCGGCCCCGGATTCGGCGACAGGCGGCTGCCGGGATTGGATTTACCTGGTATTGTCCCACGAGATGAGCCATATTTTTAATATGAATGCCGGTTCCGGTTTTACCTATTTTATGAGGCGATTGGCAGGCAGCAACCCGGTTTTCTTTCCCATGATCTATGCCCCGTTATGGCTGATCGAAGGATGGGCCGTGTATGCCGAATCGCGCCTCGGTTCCGGGGGCAGGCTCGATACCCCGGATTTTGAGATCATGTTGAAACAGATCGGGGCCGCGGGAAAAGTCCCCGATTCGGCCCGGATTTACGGCGAGCCGACCCCCTGGCCCGGCCCCACGGCAAGATATCTATACGGGGCAAAATTTGTCGCTTTTTTAGCGGAAAAATACGGGGAGCACAAGGTCAGGGAACTGGCCCACAATTTCGGTTATCATTTTGTGCCGCTGTTGATGTCATCGAGATTTAAAAGAGTATTCGGCAAGAATCTCAACCGGTTGTGGGGTGAATTTATCGACGATATCGCTGTCGAAAAAGAAAATGATAAAAGCCAGGTAGATATTCTGACAACCGGCGGTCTGATAAAAAAATATCCCCTTTTTGGTCCGGTTGGGAAAATTTTTTATGTCGATCAAAATTACAAGGAATTCCCCGGGATTTATGAAATGGATTTATCAACCGGCAGGAGCAGGCGGTTGATAAAGAAGACCGGAATAAAATCTCTATATTATAGTAAAAATGAAAAAAAAATCTATTTTTCCGCGGTACGCTATTTTAAAGCCTTTTATCGATATTCCGATCTGTATGAGTTCGACCTGGAGAAAAAGAAGTTAAAACGGTTGAGTTCAGGCAGGCGTCTCTCTTACCCGGTCCGCTGCGGCGATAAAACATACTGTGTAAAACGGGTGAAAGCCAAATCTTTCTTAGCGGTTCTCGACGCGGCCGGCGGCAAAGAAAAAATCATATCTAAAGGCTATGATTCCCTGGCCCAAATTTCGATATCGCCGGACCACAAACATATTGCCGCTACTCTGAAAGAAAAAAACCGGGGTTGGCGCATCGCTCTTTTTAATCTCTCCGGGGAGTTACTCCGGCTATTGACTGAAGGCAACGTAAAAAGTTACGCGCCTTTATGGCAGGACAGCGAGACTATCTGTTTTATCAGGGAAGACGGCAGTCATTACCGGCTGGCCTCGTACCGGTTGAAAACCGGTAAATCTTTTATTTACAGGGACAATTCTGTGCCGGACGTGAAATATTTCTCCTTCCACCCTGAAGGTGAACAGTTGATCATTTCTTTTTTCGATGCCAGGGGTTTTAACTTAGGTTTGCTCGAAAATCCCCTCCCCCGGAGGGGTGCCCTAGAGGGGCGGGGTGGGTTGAATTTAGAAAAAGTTTGTTGTCCCGAGAATCTTTCTGTCATTAAAAGCAAAAAGTATAATCCCCTTCGCGAGTTATTGCCCAAATATTTTTCTATCAACTTACGCGATGCCGGCCGGGAGATTCAGCCGGGGATTTATCTATCCGGCAATGATGCCTTAGAGAAGCATTCCTTCATCCTGGAAACCTTTTACGGTTTTAAGAGCAGCAGTCTGAATCTTAATTTTAACTATACCTATGACGGCCTGTATCCCACCCTGATCTTTAATTACAGTCAATATACAGACATATATCAAGACAGTTACAGTAGGGATTACAATTTCCATGCAAAAATAATCGAATTGGCTGGTCTTCTGCCGCTTTCCTTTAATGAAAAACGGCAGTCCTATCTTTATGCCGGTGTTTATTTCGAAAGAATAAAAGACGACTACTATATCTCACCCTTAAGGAAAATTCTGAATTATGACGGTATCAGGTTGGCCTATCTCTTCACGTCGCTTAAGAAATATTACGATTCCATTTCTTATTCCGACGGCCTGCGGTTCGTCCTTTCCTATGCCCTGGAAAATAAATTCTCAAGAAGCAGTTACGACATCAACACCCTGGCCTTTGAATATCAGCAATTCCTCTCCATTTTCAGACCCAATGTATTTGCCCTGCGTTTTGCGGTCTCCGATTCCTGGGGAGAGGGACGGCGACTTTTTTATATGGGAGGCGCGGAATCGAAAGATGGCTTTAGTATCGCCGGCAGCAATATGTTTAGCTTAATGCGCGGATTCTCCAAAGGTTATTTTTCCGGTTACGGTGGTTTCCTGTTAAACCTCGAATACCGCCTATCGCTTTTTAAGGTGGAGCGGGTATTTACGGTCATCCGTTGTATCGACCGGGTATACCTGACCCTCTTCTCCGATATCGGCAACCTATGGCGGTACGATAAAAAAATTGATCCCACTTACTCCTTTGGTTTAGAGCTAAACCTGGTGACCTATATCGGGGATGGCAAATTCAACTTCTCCGGGGGTATGGCAGTGGGGCGGCATCCCTACTCTGCCCCGGGATTTTATCTCAGGCTGGGCCGGTCCTTTTAAAAAAAATAGCAGTTACTGCCAGCA
>JAGLQA010000435.1 GCA_023137075.1 Candidatus Aminicenantota bacterium | reverse complement strand
TTGTCGTGAATTTCAAGCTGGATAAGAAAAAGGGAGATCCCATGCGAATTCCGTCTTTTAAAAAACCGAAACTCATAAAGAAAAAAGATCCCCAATACCTGGAGAAAGCGAAAAAAGAGAAAGTCTCAGGCAGGGTCGTCCTTGAAGCAACTGCCGATAAAGCTGGAAATGTGACGGACGTTAACGTTATAAGCGGCCATGCCCTTTTAGCCGAATCGGCTGTGGCAGCAGTGAAACAGTGGAAATATGAGCCTTTCATAAAGGATGGAAAGCCGGAAGCGGTCCGGTTCACGGTAGTTGTTAATTTTCAATTGGAGAAAAAATTGAAATAAAATCACCTGGCGGCTGTCCCGGTTCGATAACCACTATTGTCACATCCGCGCCGTTGTTCCTACTCCTTCATTCGTGATATAATAGATTTTAAAGATAACTTCATGCAGACACGGGAAAAAATTATACGAAGGAGGTTCATATGACGAAAAATAGAATTTTAATCCTGCTGGCTCTTTTTTGCGCATTACCGGTTTTTTCTCAATCTCCCGGTAAATTCTCGGACTATTTTATAAACGAAACCATGCGCATCGACTATTTTCATGTGGGCGATAAAAACCGGGAAGATATTACGATAGACCGGGTTTACCGGCAGGGAACCTGGGCGGGAAATCCCAACTCCCTGATCGATGAATTCAACAACGGCCGTTACTATATTAAGGTCTATGACCGGGCAGCGGGCAAACTGATTTTTTCTAAGGGATTCGATAGTTATTTCGGGGAATACAAAACCACCGAAAAGGCCGCTTCCGGCAGCAAGCGCACCTACCATGAGTCGGCCCTGATTCCATACCCGAAGAAAAAAATCAGGTTTGTTATTGAGAACAGGGACCGGCAAAACCGGCTGTGTCCTATATTTGAAAAAATGATTGATCCCGGTTCCATTGAAATCAACACCGATGCCCTAACGGCAGGGGTCAAGGTTTTTAACCTTTTGAAAAATGGAGACCCGCACCACAAAGTCGACCTGGCTTTTATTGCCGAGGGTTACACGGAAGCGGAAGAAAAAAAATTGGAAAAGCACCTGCATATCGCCGCGGAATTTTTTTTCAACCGGGAGCCTTATAAAAGCAGTAAGAAGAAGTTTAACGTATATGGCGTATTTAAACCGTCACAGGAGAGTGGCTGCGATGAACCCGGGCATGGAATTTATCGTAACACGGCTCTTCATGCATCCTTCAATTCCCTGGGATTATCCCGGTACCTGTTAACCGAAGGGAACCGGGAACTGCGCGATATTGCCGCCCATGTGCCTTACGATGCCCTGGTTATAATGGTGAACAACGACCGGTACGGCGGCGGCGGGATATATAACACCTTTTGTGTGTTCACGGCAGGGAGTATAGCACGGGAGTACCTGCTTATCCACGAGTTCGGCCACTCCTTTGCCGGTCTGGCCGATGAGTATTATTCCTCCGCAGTGGCTTATAATGAATTTTATCCGCAAGGAATCGAACCCATCGAGCCCAATATCACGGCATTGTTAAACCCGGATCGCCTAAAATGGAAAGAGCATGTTATAGAAGGAATCGCGCTGCCCTCAATATGGAGGAAAGCGGAGTATGAAGAATTTACCATGAAATACCAGGCGAAGCGGGCAGTTCTGAACCGAAAAATTGCCGAGCTCGGGCGCAGGGGCGCGGCAAAACCGGAAATCGAAATCCTCAAGAACCGGCTCGACATTCTGAAACGGAAGAATGCCGAAAGAACCGGCGCTTTCCTCCGAAAAAGCCCCCTACTCGGCAAAGTCGGAGCTTTTGAAGGCGCGGGATACACGGCTGTGGGGTTGTACCGCCCCATGTTGGATTGTATTATGTTCTCCACCGGCGCCAAACCCTATTGCAAAGTCTGCGAAGCGGCCGTGGCCCGCGTGATCGAACATTACACGAAGTAGCCGCCGCTTTTACCTTTTTAACATAAAAAAAATGAAATTAAAACTTGTAATGTTCGTCCGTTTCATATAAAATAGGCTCTAATTGAGATAACGTTTGCTGTCAATTAACGAATTATCCAGGAGGAAAATATGGCACATGTAATCACTGATGAATGCATTAGCTGCGGCGCTTGCGAAACGGAATGCCCGGAAGAAGCAATATCCGAGGGCGAAGAAATATTTGTAATAGATCCGAAAAAGTGCACGGACTGCGCTGCTTGTGTCGAGGTATGCCCGGTAGAAGCGATCAAAAAGGGTTAGA
>JAGLQA010000434.1 GCA_023137075.1 Candidatus Aminicenantota bacterium | reverse complement strand
CTTAATTGCTTAAGCAGCTAACCCAAAGGTTTCGGCCGGGTAAGCCTCAAACACCTTTTGTTGAGCCTTGCTCCGGATGGGGTTTACCTCAGTCCCGATTGTCACCAATCGTGGACGGTGAGCTCTTACCTCACCTTTTCACCGTTATTCCCACAGCCAACCGCCGGGGGAACAGTCTATTCTCTGCGGCACTTTCCTTACTCACCTTTTTTTGATGAGCAGTTCCCGTTAGGAACCATCCTACCCTGTGGAGCCCGGACTTTCCTCCTCATTCCTCGGAATGCGGCGATCCTTCGTCTGCTTCCAGGTTATCAGGTATTATTATACCACTATATTCGATTTTTTTATAGAGGTTACTCCTGGGAATATTGATTTCCCTGGCCGTCTTAGCAATATTGTAATTGTATTCCTTCAGTTTCTCCTCTAAAAATAGCCTCTCCGATTGAAATTTAAAATCCTTCCAGGATTTGATGTTTGTAAAAGAAAAGGCATTCTCTTCTTTTGTAATTTTCATAGAGTCAGGCAGATCGTATTCGGCAATCGTATCTCCCTCACTCATAATCAGCAGCCTTTCAACTATGTTCCGAAGCTCCCGGACATTCCCCTTCCAATCATACTGCCGGAACAAATCCATGGCGGGTTTTGATATCTTCTTTCGTTTATAATTATTCTCTTCGGAGAAATACACGAGAAAGTGTTCGATTAACAAAGGGATGTCGTCCCTTCTCTCTACCAGGCAGGGGGAATGAATCGGCACCACATTCAACCTGAAATAGAGGTCTTCCCTGAAGGTGCCTTTTTTTATTTCTTTTTTTAAATCCTTATTGGTGGCAGCGATAACCCGGACGTCCACTTTTTTCATCTCGGCGGAACCGACACGCTGGATCTCGCCTTCTTCCAGTACTCTGAGCACTTTGGCCTGGGCCTTTGTGCTCAGATCTCCGACTTCATCTAAGAATATGCTGCCCTTGTGGGCATTGTCAAATTTTCCGATCTTTTTTTCATAGGCCCCGGTAAAGGAACCCTTTTCATGGCCGAACAATTCGCTTTCAATCAGTTCTTCGGGGATAGCGGCGCAATTCACCTGTACAAATTTATTTTTGTTTCTTAAGGACAGGTTGTGGATATTGCGGGCGATCAACTCCTTACCGGTGCCGCTTTCTCCGGTTATAAGGACGGTTGAATTTGTCCGGGCCACTTTTTTTATGTTCTGTCTTAATTTTTCCATGGCCTGGGATTCACCTATCAACCGGTATTTTTTTTCGCTAATCGTTTTTAAATTGTAATTTTCCTTAAGAAGAATTACCTTTTCCGCCGCGTTTCGTACCGTAAGCAAGAGCTTATCTCGTGACAGTGGTTTTTCAAGAAAATCGAAGGCGCCCAATTTGGCGGCTTCTACGGCTTCTTCAATCCCCGAATGGCCCGAGATCATAATGATTTCCGAAAAGGGATTTAACTCTTTTAGGTTCTTTAATACATCAAGGCCGCCGAAACCGGGCATCTTAACATCAAGTAACACAATATCGTATCTATTTTTCTTAAAAAGGGCTATACCGTCCATTCCGTTATTTGTGGTTTCCACCTGGTAATTTTCATAATTTAGAACCATTTTTACGGATTCGAGAATGTTTTTTTCATCATCGATGATCAATGTTTTTATTTCTTCCATGGAATATTTATATCAAATTAGCAAAATTAATGCAATAGAGATCAAAATTCCCCTCAATCTCCCGGGGCTGTCTCATTTCCGGGATTATAACCTTTTTTAATTGAATCCTTGAAAAAAAAAGTAGACTCTGCTATAAATTTAACATGAAAAAAATATTTTTTTCTGTTTTCCTTAGCCTGGCAGTGACCTGTTTCCTGATCCCGGCGGAAGAAAAGGATTACAATAACGACTGGGAATATCAATTGCGCAAGTATGCCGGGATTTATTCATTAATCAAAAATTACTACCCGGGGGAGATGGATGTCGAGAAACTTATTTTTGCTTCCATAGAGGGATTTCTCAAAGAATTAGACCCCCATTCATATTTTCTCGATCCCCTATCCATGCGGTCGATGAACGAAGATCAACAGGGCAACTATTACGGTATCGGTACACGCATAACAAAATACGAGGACCGGCTTACGGTGGTGGCGCCCTTGGAGGGCAGTCCCGCTTATAAATTGGGTATTCTGGTAGGAGATGTGGTCGTTGAAATCGACGGGCAGGACACAAAAGACATGTCTCTTGATGACGCCATGAAAAAATTAAGAGGCGCAAAAGGGACCTATGTTAATATTAAGATAAAACGGGAAGGTGTTGAAAAGCCGATCCCCTTCCGCATAAAAAGGGCTGAAATCCCCTTAGATTCCATTTCCTACGCGGTTATTCATCCGCTGCATCCGCATATCGGCTATATC
The DNA here is from genome assembly GCA_023137075.1 of Candidatus Aminicenantota bacterium. Lineage (GTDB taxonomy): Bacteria > Acidobacteriota > Aminicenantia > UBA2199 > UBA2199 > JAGLQA01. Next base: position 4,788 of record JAGLQA010000434.1, on the reverse strand, counting down.
AGTATCCGCACCTTTGGCGGCACAACAGCCGAAGAGTTGAAAAAAAGCCTGGACGAAATGACGAACCGGCAGCAGATGCAAGCGTTGATTCTTGACTTGAGGTGGAATGTGGGCGGTTCACTTTTTTCAGCCATTGATACGGCGGATTTTTTCCTGAAAAAAGGAACACCAATCGTGTCTATTAAGGGCAGGAACATTAAACAGGATTTTGTGGCCAAAAAAAACAACCGGTACGAACATTTACCCTTAGTTATTTTAATCAACCGGGTCAGTGCCAGCGCTTCCGAAATCCTGGCCGCCGCTGTCCAGGATAACAGGCGGGCCGTGGTCATCGGAACCAGGTCCTGGGGCAAAGGACTGGTACAGACGGTCTACAAATTGTCTTTAAACAGTTCCGTGGCTTTAACAACGGCAAAATATTATACGCCGGCAAACAGGTGTTTACAGCGAGATTTTAGCAAATTAGATGATTATTTCTCCATATTGACGAAAGAAGATTACGATTTTAACGATAGTATCGAAGGAGGTGTCACACCGGATATATTTATAAAAAGCGGGACAAATTCGGATTTAATTGTTGATTTTATCTCTAAGGGAATATTTTTTAGATTTTCGCGGAAACTTGTTGACAATAACAAAAGGATTGCCGGGGATTTCAAGGCCGACGAACAGGTAATCAAGCAGTTTAAGCATTTCTTGAAAGAGAACAAATTCGAGTATGAAAACGATCAATTTGTCCGGGACCTGGCAGCCATTCAAAACAGGATAGAACGAGAGGTCATATCCAACAAATTTTCCATTTCCGAAGGGGTAAAAGTTTTTTTAGAGGTTGATCCGGTAAGCCGGAAAGCTGTGGAAGTTTTGAAAAAGGAATTGGACAAAGGGAAATAACGGAATAATGGGTCTTTAAAGTGAAAAAAGGTGGACTGGAGGAAAATTTTATATTTAAAAAAAATGTTTTTAGTGATATAATTTAAAAATGATAATAGAGTGCCCGAATTGCAATTCAAAATATAATGTGCCCGACGATAAGATACAGGGAAGGAAAAAACTGAAATGTTCCTCCTGTAATAATATATTTTCCATACAAAGCGATAGGTCGGAAAAATCGGACGAAGATTCGGAAAGCAAGAAAGATACGGCTAAGATAACGAAACAGAGTATCGGGGAATCGCTGTGGAGTGATGAAAACTTAAAACTCCCCGAGGATCTCAAAATATCGATTGCCGTTATTAAAGGCGCACGGGCAGGTTATATTTATCATTTAGATAAACCTTACGTTTTAATCGGAAGAGGGAAAGTCGATTTGATTATCCCCGACAAAGAGATATCACGAAAACACCTGGCAATCGAAGTACGGAACGATAAAGTATTTTTAAGAGATCTGGGCAGCACCAATGGCACCTTTATTGACGGCGAAAAGGCCTCAATAACAGAAATACATGATCAGACCGAACTTAAAATCGGACAGACTACATTGATGCTAATCACAACCCCTAAAGATAATTACGAAAAATAAATTGTGGCTAAGTGTAGAAAAGCAAAGCTATTTTTTAACCTTATTTTAACGGCAGCGATCTTTACCTATTTTGTTTTGATACTGATCCTGCTGCTGAATCCCCATATCTCCGTATCCGGTTTTAATGAGTTTTTAATATTATACCGGCATCTTGTGATTTATTACGGGCCTTTATGGTTCGTGGTGAGTGGGGTTATTTTTTTTGTTATTCAATTTTTCTCGGAAAAAAAATATCCCATCGGCATTATCTCTCCACCTACGATTACCTATTTTTTATCCTTCGCAATATTAATTATATCCTTTATCCTGTATCTTAATTATGACTATTATTTTACCTTTTTAGCGCACAATATTAGGGCAAAATATATCAAGATACTCCTCTCAAACCTTGCATTAATCCTTGTGGGGATCGTATTTGTCTTTTTCAAACGAATAAATAAAAAATGGGTACAGGTGACCTTTTTGATTGTATTGGCATTCAATATTATCAACTCCTATTATTCGATTATCTCTAATGGTCATGTGCAGGCAAAAGAACCCAAGATCGACATTTTTCCCCGGGAGGTTCCGGATTTCCCGGAAATTGAAAAAAGTGACGAGATCGGTCAGGAAGAGAACCTACCTAAGGAAAACCCCCAGAGAAAAATAAGAATCGTCTTTTTGGACGGACTGTCGCTTAAGCTGCTGCACACCTTATCGTTGGAAGAGAAGCTGTTAAATTTCCATCTCCTGATGAGTGAAGGCGTCATCGGACGCATTACGACGTTTAAACCCAACCTGAATTTAGCCCTGACCAACACATCATTGACAGGACTCCGGGCATCGGAATTTTTATCCCATTCAAATCACAGGTTCAAGTTTTCAGGACTACACTTCGAATTTGAAATTTCCCCGAGATACATATTTTTCAGGAACTCTTCAATTCTGGGAATAACCACTTTTTATAAAAGAAACGATATCAATATTATCGACAATATCTCTAAATATTATGAGAATAACAACTTTGAGACAACCCGTCTTCTCAACCCTGATTTTAAACCCAAGTATGCGAAGAAATCACTTCGTAAAAACAGCTCCTTTATTCTTCGCTTCTCGGAAATTTTGGAATTGAGTGACAAAAAATATGAATTATTGAAAAAGGCATTTTTTTTAGATGACTATTTTAAAAATATTGTCCCCAACCTGAAAGACAGTGACAAATATTACGCAGCCATTCGATTCCCGGGATTGGGAAATATCAGCCGTTATTTCTATCAATACTATGATCCTGAGCAATTATTCAGCCGTATATCGGAAGTAGACATAAAAAAATACGGTATGATAATCGAAAAATATTATGATTATTACGACTCGATAATCGGGAATTTAATGACCACCACGGGAGATAATGAGTTGTTGGTCATTTTAAGTTTTTTCGAATTCGAACCGCTGCCGGTCTGGAGACGAATCCTGGTTAAACTTTACGGGCGAAAAGATATATATGTATATAAGTCGTTGGATTCGAAGGGAACAATCCTGATGTATGAAAAGAATGCCCTCAAAAAAGGCTACCCGTTAAAGGACATTTCGATATTGGATATATTCCCCACACTTATTTACTATGCCGGTTTTCAATTGTCGAAAAATTTGCAGGGAGACGTTATTAAGGAGATTTTTACGAAAGAGTTCCAGTTGAACAATCCCATCGACATTAACACAAATTACAAAAGATAAGCCAACCTTCTACGCGACCTGCTTTGTTATTTTCACCGGCGGCGGGGCTTTTTCAATATTTTTCCGGTTCGTGGTTTCCTCAAGCCTCAGTCCAGGTAGGGCGAACCGCCGATAAGGATAGAGGTAATTTTCGTGCTATTGGGAAATACCCGCCTTTTAAAATCGATACCCTCGGTTTGCAATACGAATACCCCTGCCAGGCCTTCGACAGAGACTAAGGGCGCACTCCCTTTAATGAACCAGATTTTCGGATTGGGGTAATAAATTTTCAACCGTCCTAAGGTACTGCCGATCCCGATGCCCTTTGCTGTATTATACTTACCGCTTATGGTCTGAATCCCCCATACTTTACTATCTTTTTCATTCACAAAGACCAGCGGGTTTTTCTTTTCGTCAAACACCTTGATGACATTATAAAACTCATTTTCAAACTCAATCCTTTTTTTGACATAGCTGAAGTTTGCAGGAAGAGTCGCTTTCATCCGGAGAATGGTCATGTCAAGCTCAATCCTGCCCACTCTCCGCCTGGCAATGAGATAGTCATTGGCAGCAGGTATTCCTTTTAAGGTTGTGACACTAAGTTTGACATTGACGATCCCCTTTACCGGGTCTCGCTGTTTTTCTACCTCGATGCCGGAATTCACCAGGTCCTGCATAATCTTTTCATAATTGCAGTTCCGCCAGGCATCCAGCATATTATCGCGAATAATAAAGATCCCCTTTGATGGAGTGGTCACAATAATTTCATTTTTTGTAAATTTTCCACCGCTTTTTATTCGCGTGCTGTTGACGCGAAAACCCTGGAACATACCGGAAGCAGTTTCCGTAACGGCTCTACCCCCGCTTGTTCGTCTGCTTTTAATCCCATACAGCATCTCAATACGAGTTCTTAGGGCTTCCCCCACGGCCGCGATTTCCGGGTCTTTTTCCTCGGAAATCAAGGCGCCTTTTGCCCTGACCTTCAGCGGAGCCTCACCTGAAAGGTCCCCTTCGGCAAGTACATATTTCTCAGGTGCCGGTTTTGCCGGCGATTTTTTATCTCCCACAGTTGTTTTCGCCCCCGTCCCGGCAGTTCGGCCTGTCTCGACAACAGCCGCCTCTTCTTCCAGCACGATTGCCAGGATACGGTCTTCCCGGTATTTATTCAGTAGAAAAACAACGACTGTGAAGCCGAATAAAATCACGAGAATCAGGGTAAAAAAACTTGGGGTAGACTTCTTCGGCTGCCGCGTTCGGGCCTCTAATTCCGCCAGTCCGGGAATTTCTTTTAGTCTTAACTCCCCGGTATCTTTATTTTGGTCCCCTGGACCTTTTATCACTTCTGTTTTTTCCGGGTGCCCCGATAATGTTTCATTCCTATCTTTGTCGTTACTCATAGTTAACTCCTAAAAATGCATTATTTTTTTTATATTTAAATACAAATAAAATTGTAGAAACCGCAGTTAGAAGAACGTGGAAATATAGCCTCTTAAGATTAGTTATTGCCTGCAAATATTTCATTGCATTCATAATTATACCAGAAATCAAACAGAAAACAAATAATTCGCACTTTTCTT
>JAGLQA010000433.1 GCA_023137075.1 Candidatus Aminicenantota bacterium | reverse complement strand
GTCGGGGTTAATGGGGCCGGTAAATCCACCCTGGCCAACACCATCATCGGGCTTTCGGGCTACCGGGATTTTGCGGGAGATATCCTGTTTAAAGGAAGCTCCATAAAAGACAAAAACATCGATGAGCGGGCAAAATTGGGCATTACCCTGGCCTGGCAGGAACCGGCCCGGTTCGAAGGGTTGAAAGTCAAGGATTTTATAATGGCTTCTGCGAAAGACAAAAACATCGAGACAGTTAACCAGGCATTGACAACGGTGGGTCTCAAGCCCGAGGTTTATTTAGAACGGGCTGTGGACAAAACCCTCAGCGGCGGTGAACGAAAAAAAATCGAACTCGCCTCTATCCTGGTTATGAAACCGGAGCTGGCTTTGTTAGACGAACCCGATTCGGGCATCGATATCGAGTCGATTGAGCGGATTTTCGAGGTGGTCAAACGTCTGAAAGACGACGGCTCCACGGTGGTATTTATCACTCACAGCCAGGCGGTGTTAAGGCAGGCGGAACACGCCTTTTTACTCTGCCACGGGCGGTTGGTAGATAAGGGAAACATGGAGAAAATCAACAAATATTTCGAACATGAATGCATGCCCTGTGATTTGCAGGACCCGGAAAAAAAGGAGCTTGAACAATGAGAAATTTACAGCCGAAAACATTCGATACCATATACAGCCATACCGATATGGACCCCCACGACCGTAACGATCCCGATGTGGTCCGGTTAACCATCAATGAGAACAAAGTGCTGGAGAGTAACACGGTGCCCGGGCTGACCGTGGATGTAAAGGAATTGGCAGATGGCGTCGATATCAAGATGGACTTAGAGGACAACCGGGTGATTGAGAAACCGGTGCACCTGTGTTTCGGTGTCATTGCTGAGAAGGGCATCCAACGCATTATTTTAAATGTGGTCATCGGTAAGCACGCAAAAATCTCGCTGCGGGCCCACTGCGTGTTCCCCTTTGCCGAAGAGGTGCATCATTTGATGAATGCCAATATCCGTCTCCGGGAAGGGGCGTCCTATTCCTATTTCGAGCGTCATGTTCACAGCGACTCGGGCGGCGTGAACGTGGTTTCCAAAGCCGAAATCTGCGTGGAAGATTATGCCCGGTTTAAGACCGAGTTTGAGTTGATCCGCGGGCGCGTCGGCCTCATCGACATCGATTACCTGACCCATGCCTATAAATACGCGTTGGTGGAAATGACGGCCCGGATCAGCGGTATGGCCGATGACCGGATTAAAATCTCCGAAACCTCTATCCTGGAAGGTGAGTATGCCCGCGCCGTCCTGACCTCGAAAGTGGCGGTCCGGGACAGGGCAAAGGTGGAAATCTTCAACAAGGTTACGGCCCTGGCCCCCTATGCCAGGGGACATGTGGACTGCAAAGAAATCGTCAAAGATCAGGCCACAGCCGTAGCCAACCCGGTGGTGGATGTGCGGGATGCCCGGGCCCATGTTACCCATGAAGCAGCAGTGGGCAGTGTGGATAAAAAACAGTTGGAAACCCTGATGTCCCGGGGATTAGACGAAAACGAAGCCAGCGAGCTCATCATCCAGGGTTTGTTGAGTTGAACAACCTTTCTCCTACTTTTTAGAGTTCCGGCAGGGGGATCGTTTGAAAAAGTACGACTGTGCTATAAGTAGCCCAGGGCTTTTAATTTTTCCACCTCTTCTTCGGATAATTCGATTTCAGCGGATTTTTTCCGCTTCAAAATAAAACGAATTTTTTTTAATATTTCGTTCAATTCTTTCCGGTAACCTTTTATCAAATTCTTGCACCCGGGATAGAGATTATACGTTTCAAGGGGATCATTTATTAAATCAAAGACCTGGAACCGGGGGACTTCCGGGGGTAGGCCCGCATCCCGGAAAAAGGCCTTATCCTTCTCACTGACCGCAAAATTGTAAATCAATTTGTAATGATCAAACAGGATGGCAACCTTCTTCGGTACCTGGTCGAAGAACGGGCAGGTTGTTAAAGAAGAGACCAGGAATCTCCGGCTTTTCCGGTCGTTTTGGCGGTTTTCACTCTCCCTGTCAGCCGGGGGCATCACGGCCTTTTTAATGAGAGGCATCAGGCTGATACCGTCGATCTCTCTAGCTTGTTCGATATGGAGATAATCCAGCAGGGTGGGTAAAATGTCGATGATTCCCACAATTTCCGTTACCCGTATCGATTGGTATTTATCGCCGGGAAATTTGATGATTAGTGGTACTTTGATCAATTCGTTGTAGAGGGAATGGCCGTGGCTCCAGCCAAGATGATCGTAAAATTCTTCGCCGTGATCCGAGAAAAAAACGATCAATGATCGATCGTAAAGTCCGTTCCTTTTTAAATATGCGATAAATTCGCCAAAGTAGGAATCAAACGCCATTATCTCCGCTTCATACAACTCTTCCATCGCCTTTTTTATTTCGGCGGGGACGTTTTTTTTGAATTGTTTATTCTTAGAGTAGGTGTTTTGCGCGGTGAAACGGGGATTTTTATTCAGCTTGTGTAAAAATTCTCGGGGCGGGATATAGGGTGCATGGATGGCGTAGGTGTGCATGAACAAAAATAGGGCCGGCGTCCGGGTCTTTTCGATAAATTCCATAGATTTCTTAAAAAGAATTTTTCCGGCATAAATGTCCCTTGCTCCCGATCCCAACTCATAGGAATCAAAACCCCGTGAATTCCCTATTTTTCCTGACAGCCAGGTGCCCCCGTTTATACTTGCGGTCAGGTACTGTTTTGAAAAGTTTTCAACCAGGAAGGGATTTCGCGCATCCAGAACCCGGTGCCTGAAAATCCGGTTGTTAAACTCATAAAGCCCGGTAAAAAAGGCGGTAAACGAGGGCAGGGTCCAGGGGCTCTGGGCAAAGGCCTGTTCGAAAACCACTGCGTCCTGCTGAAAACGATCCAGGTTGGGCGTCAGGACGATCCCCTTGACGCTTCGTCCTATTTTATCCCATCTTTTAGTATCAAGGGCAACGATGAACACATGGTTTCGTTTCTCTTTCGCGATCAGGTCATAAATAAAGGCATCCCCGGTAATGAAT
>JAGLQA010000432.1 GCA_023137075.1 Candidatus Aminicenantota bacterium | reverse complement strand
TTTTTTTTTCCACTTTGAACTTTTTTCTGCGCAAGGACCGTATCGCTTCTTTTTATGCGGATGGTAAGGGAGATTTTGCTCCTATTAATACTCCTGGCATCGAGACGAAAAAAGATTCCCTTTTTGCCGGTTATTCCGGGTTCCAGCTTTATTTCTCCTGTGCCGTCAAATAAAATACCGGTTCCCCGGGGCATACTGCTGACAAAGGGAATTTTTTTTCCTGTCGGGCTGGTCCAGCGGTGGCCGGTTTCATCAAAATGAAGTTCTTCCGTTTTTTGAACTGCCTGAAAAGACAAACGTTGAAAACGGACGCGCTCACCGGTTTTGTTTATCCCCAGGTACAAAACTGCTGCGGTGATACAACATAAAACCGCTGTGGCCAGGAGAATTTTTCTCTTTTTTTTCATGAACCTACACTCATCCTAAAGCTGATTATAACGACAATTTCTCTTTAAGTCAAAATCCGAGTTTGATGAATTGACAAAGGATGACGCAGTGCGTCTATCCTAATTTTTTACCCTATTTTGTAAAAAATTCCCTCAGGGCCGGTTTATTTTTTTTGAGATCTGTGCAAATCCGCCTGTCTTCGTACTCGCACAGGTAGATGTGAATCCGGGGCTAAAATTTGAATCCCTGGCCTCAAGATATTTTTACTTGACAAAAATTTATAAATTTTGTATATTGAAGGAAAGAAAGCACAGTTGCGGGTGCCACCCGCTTTTTAATAAAACTCCAGGAGAATACCTATAGACGATGAATAAGCAGGTTGGTTCCGATGTAGCCAGGGCGGCTCAAAAATTCATGGTGCATTGTAGAGAGGGGGCTTTCCATACCGAAACGCTGGATGTTATTATCGATGCCGCGATTTCCGAAAGGTTAGCGCAGGCCCGGTTGGGGACAGGTATCCTCTTTGGCCAGGTGGTCGAACCCCTATCCGACACCTTTCTTGTCCAGGATAGAGAGGTATTGCACCAGGTCCTGGCCTACCTGATCTCCCGCATACGAATCCTACCCGGAGCAAGGCAGTTTCATGAAAAACTCAACCAATGGGGCTTGAGAAGTGAAGCCGATTTGCTGAACCGGGTTGAGCGTATTTCTTCGGATAAGCGTTTTGAGGCCGGATCCATTGGTAACGTAACAAAGGTTTTTATCTTATCCCGGGTGACAATCGGTGCCGATGTCCTTTTGAATAGCCCGGTGATTGAAAAAATGAAACAACGGTTTCCAGGCGCGGAAATCGTGTTTTTGGGAAATGAAAAAAACGGCGCCCTGCTGAAAGGCAGCCAACCGGGAGTCCGGGTTCACTCGCTTCTATATCACCGCCGCGATGTTTTGTTAAACCGGTTCCTCCTGTGGCTTGATGTTGTCAGGGCAATTGAAAACGAAACGCGTGAGTCTGGGCCGGCGGAGGATTACATCATCGTAAATACGGATTCCCGGCTTCTTCAATCCGGGTTACTGCCGATTCTCCCTCCCTTTGAAGAGGAGAATCGTTATTTTTTCCGGAAGCCTTCGGTAGGGCGCGAAACTTGGGCCGGAACCAGCCAGGCCGAAGATTTGATCCAATGGCTCGAAACAGTATTCGGCGCCGGTTCGCCGGCAGAGACGGTTTTTCCGAGGCTTCACCTTCCGGCCGCCGATATTGCCTTTGCGAAGAGGGTTTATGAAATTCTTAAAAAAGCAGGGAAAACCTTTGTCGTCAGTCTGAGCCTGGGCGTTGGCGGGAATCAAAAAAAACGGGTGCGCTTCGATTCCGAGACCGTGTCCGGTTTTGAGATCGGTCTTATCCGGGAACTCCTTTCCGATGGCGCTACCCTCCTGCTTGATAAGGGAAGTGGTGCGGAAGAATATGAGCGGGCGGAAGCCCTTACGAAAGCCGTTCGCGAAATGGGATTTGAAGCCGCGGAGGTTACGGAAGAAAACCCGGAACTTATAAGGAAAAAGCACGGCGAAGCAAAGTCTCACAATATCCGGCTGCTTACTTTCCGGGGTGGGGTGAGCAAATTTGCCGCCCTGATAAAATCAAGCGATTTGTATATCGGTTATGATTCGCTTGGGCAGCATTTGGCCGGTGCGGTTGGCCGCGATGTTATTGTGATTTTTGCCGGTTATCATTCCGATTTGTTCCCCCAACGCTGGAAACCTCTGGGGAGTGGTTCTATCGACCTGGTTAAGGCGCAGTGCGGTCCTTTTAGCCCGGAGCGCCAGGATGAACTGGTCGCCGAAGTCTTTAAAATATATAAAGCCTTGCGGCGAACATAAAATGGTAACGGCAGTAAGGTGAAAAAAATATTGCTCGGTTGCCCTTTTTATAATATAATGGGGATTACTAGTAAGAGAGAAATAGAATGAATCATGTTCTTGAAAATATGTATGTCGTGTTGGTCGAGCCCAAAAACGCGGGGAATATCGGCTCTACTGTAAGGGCCATGAAAAATATGGGTATCCGCCACCTGAGATTGGTCAACCCGGTTGAATACCGGGATGTGGCCGAGCAGAGGAAGATGGGTTACCGGTCCCAGGAGATTATCGAAGCGGGCCGGGAGTTTACTACCCTCGCTGCCGCTTTGAAGGATATCTCCGTGGTTTTTTTAGCCACTTCAAAAAAAGGGAAATGGAAAAAAGATTTCCTGCCCCCTGAAAAAGCGGCGGGAATCGCCGTGGATCGAGCCTTAAAAGAGAAGATAGCCATCGTGTTCGGCCGGGAAGAATCGGGCGTCACCATCGATGAATGCCAGTTGGCAAATTATTTTATCATCATCCCGACTGCCGTCTCCTATCCTTCTGTAAACTTATCGCAGGCCGTGTTGGTGGTGCTTTATGAGATTTATAAGCTGGCTGAGGGAAATCGAAAAGCTGTCCCCTTTCCGAAAACAGCCCCGAAAAAAACCTTTGAACGGTTAATCGACAACATCTGGAACCTGATGAAATCGTTAGAATTAAGAGAGCCGGAAAACGGGCTTTTTCACCGTTCTTTAAGAAGGGCATTAAACCGGACTCGTTGGACCAATGCGGATGTAGCCGTGTTTGACAGGTTCTGCAAACAGGTGCGCTGGTTTACGGAAAACAGGGCGGAAATCCTGCCTGAGGAGGATAAATGAGCTTGAAATTTTACAACACCTTGAGTAACCGGACCGAGGAGTTCAAAGAAATCGAAAAAGGGAAAGTGAAATTCTACATGTGCGGCCCGACTGTTTATGACCGGGCACATATCGGGAATTTCAGGTCCAATTTATGCCAGGACCTGATTAAACGATACTTAATATACTTAGGCTTCGACGTGTTTCATGTGATGAATATCACGGACGTGGAAGACAAAATTATTAGAAAATCCATCGACCGCAAATGCCATATAGATGAAGTGACGGAAGAATATATACAGGCGTTCATGGAGGACGCGAAAACCTTGAATGTATTAAAAGCCGATGTTTATCCACGGGCCACGACACATATCCGGGAGATGCTGGACTTAGTCGAAAAACTGGAAGCCAGGGATTTTGCCTATCAAAAAGGAGATTCCGTATATTTCAATATCTCAAAATTCGCAGATTACGGCAAACTGGCAAACCTGGAAAAAAGTAACCTGATCCTGGGCGCCGGCGTGGACAGCGATGAATACGATAAAGATAATGCCCGGGATTTTGTCCTGTGGAAAGGCAAAAAAGAGGGAGAACCTTCCTGGGATTCGAAATTCGGGCCGGGCAGGCCGGGCTGGCATCTCGAATGCTCTGCCATGGGAATGAAATATTTAGGCGAGACCTTTGATATCCACATGGGCGGTGTGGACCTTATTTTCCCTCACCATGAAAACGAAATCGCCCAGTCCCAATGTGCCACCGGTAAAAAATTCGTCAATTATTGGCTCCACTGCCAGCACTTAGTTGTAGACAACCTGAAGATGTCGAAATCCCTGGGCAATCAATACACCCTGAACGATTTATCGGAGAGGGGCTTCGACCCCATGGCCATCCGCTACCTGCTAATCTCTACCCATTACCGGAAGCTGCTCAACTTTACCTTTAAAGGTCTCGAGGGCGCCACCCATTCGTTAAAACGAATCAAGGATTTTATTTTTACCATCAAAAATTTGAATCCCGGCGAAGGAGAAACCGAAGATATCTTGCAATTGATAGAAGACGGCGAAGAGGCTTTCCAGGAGCATATGAATAACGATTTTAACATATCGGGAGCCTTAGGCGCTTTTTTTGATTTTATTCACCAGGTAAACCTGAAAGTCAAAGAGGTCGGAAAAAAGGACCGGGAAAACATCCTGGACTATGTGGATCGTATTAACTCTGTTATTGG
>JAGLQA010000431.1 GCA_023137075.1 Candidatus Aminicenantota bacterium | reverse complement strand
TGGGGCTTATAAAAAAATGAAGGGTTATTTTGTCCTTGTCTTATTCGCTCAGCAGGTGTTGGGTGGCTTAGCCTTTCCTTTGGCCAAATACGGGCTGACACAAATCGACCCTTTCACCTTTGCTTTTTTCCGGTTTGTTTTCGCAGCGATTGCCCTGTTGACGATCACAAAACTACGCAAGAATAATCCCCCGGTTGAGAAAAAAGATTACATTAAGATTGTCGGCCTGGGGGCGCTGATTATTTTCGGGAATCAAACCGCCTACCTGTTCGGGCAAAAAATGACGGCAGCCAGTCATGCCGCCCTGATATTCGCCACCGTCCCCATCTGGTTGTTTATAGCTGCCCTGATACACCTGAAAGAAAAATTTGTCCTGCGCCGGGGTATCGGGGTGGTTTTGGGCCTGGTCGGCGTGTTGATCATTATCCGGGGCGGCGCCGTTAAAATTGACAGTCAATATCTCTATGGAGACCTCATCATCCTGGCAGCCGTGTTGGCCTGGGTCTATTATACGATATTGGGAAAACCCTTAGTGATGAAGTACGGCGCCCTCCGGGTCACAGCCTATTGCCTGGCATCAGGGGCGGCGTTGTATGCCCCTTTCGGCCTGTATCGAGCCTGTTCCTTCGATTATAGGGCGGTCTCTCCGGCAGCCTGGCTGTCGGTTTTTTACATGGCATTGGGTGTTTCGGTAGCCGCTTATGTGCTCTGGTACTGGCTGCTCAAACATTTTGAAGCCAGCCGCCTGGCTGCTTTTCAAAATATTCAGCCGGTAATAGCCGCGGCTGCGGCCATTTTTTTCTTAGGAGAACCGCTGGACAATACCCTGATTTTCGGCGGCTTGATCGTACTAACCGGGGTTATTATTACGGAAAGCCGCGGCCCAACGGAGCCTGTCCGGAAAACCCCGAGACAAGAATAGAACATACCGGGTATCAAAGAGTTGCTGAATTGGCTTGCCATATGCCCTGGTCTAAAATCCGGCATATATTACAGCAACTTCAGGTGACAGAATGTCAGATGCCGGAACATGTTTTTTTTCGGTTAAATTCAGTGGGTTTCGAAAACCAACAAATAGGGCACAGCAGGGTTGTTATTTAAGTCCCTGAAGGCATTGTTTGGTTTATAATTTAGCCACTGCGCATAAAGTAAAAAACAAAATTTTCTTCATTAACTCCTCCTTTATTAATATTTTGGGAGATTAATAAATGTTTATATCCGATTCGTTGAGATTGATATTTTTGTAAATCACCAAAATAATAATTTTCCCCGATACTATATGATATATAATTTTATATCCTTCAATAACAATTTCTCTAATATCTTCCCGGTTATATGTGGCATTCACTTTCCCTATATAAGGAAATTCTAAAAACTTCCTAATTCGGTCAATTAATTTCTTAATATATTTAATTGCTCTTGCCGGGTTATCTTTAGCTATAAATAACTTTATTTCTCGCAACTGTTCCTTTGCTGTTTGCGAAAAACTAACCTGCACCAACTAACTCCTGTTCAACCTCATCGATAGAATAGATTTTTCCCTCTTCAATATCTTTTAAAGCTCTGTCGATATGTGTTTTTTCGAAAGCATATATTTTATCATCTAAGACCTCAATTTTGGCGCCATCCCTGGAAAGAGTGTCAATAAACCCCAATATTTTGTTCATTGCTTGCTCATCTGTTTTAACGTGAAGTAAAGGCATCATTTTCTCCTTTCCTTAATTATGTATGAATCCTTTCTTTTTGTCAACGATTTCTAAAAATATTTATATTAATTTGGGGCGTTGGGGTGACGGGTTTTTCGGCAAAATGAAAAGGTAAAAAAAGCAAAGAGCCGCGTAGACCCAATGCCGCGCTAGGCTGTGGCGGATTGGTAAAGATACCGGTTGACCGACTCTTCGCCGGGTTCTATTCCAGGGAGAAGCTCCTGCCAGGCTTCCTTATCCTCCATGCAGAGGTAGAGCGGAAGGTCTCGCGAAACATCGGAATAAATCCTCTGCTTTACAAAACGGAACAACTCCATCCGTAAGGGTTTGAAATAGCGATATTTATCGTCATAACCCTTGATCAATTCGCCTTCAAAGAGCATCGAGTCTTTGTGTTTGAAAATGTGCTCCCTGAGAGAATAGGGAAAACGCAGCGCGCCCAGGCTCCACCAGGCAATTCTGCCCGGGTTTATGACGCGGGCTATCTCCCTTACCAGGTTCCGGTAATAAGGTTTCCAATTTTGGCAATAGATAAGGGGATCGAAGTGGATGCCGATTTTGTACCCATTTTTTTGCACCTGTTCCATCGCCTTCAACCTGGCTGCCAGACTCGGGGTGAATGCCTCTTCACGGTTTATGATCTCCTGCGGGTTTAAGGACCAGGAAATGACGATGTTTCTTAATACCTTTTTAAGTTTTAAAAGATTCCCGATGTTTGCCGATTTGGTTTTGAACTCAAAGATGACGGAAGGAAACTTCTCAAAAATTTTGATTATCTTCCGCGAATAATTGGTTTGCGGATCCAGGGCTAAGGAGTCGGTCAACTCCCCGGTGCCGATCCGCAGATATTTTTGGGTTCGGGAAACGTCGAGAAGTTCCTTTTCCGCGTCCTGCAAATTCGTAAAAAAAACGGGTTCTTTCGTCTCCAGGTAGGCCTGGAGGATGCAGTAGGAGCATGAGTAGGGGCAGCCGGTATGCAGGTTTAAATTATAATAACCGCAGGATACGGCCTCGGGCGTGCAGGGGCAGTGCTTGACAAATTTACCTTTTTGTTCGGAAAACTTCATGATTTTCAAATAAAATATTAACAATTTTTTCCTGGGATTGCAATCAAATAAGCAAACCAAAATCAACCGCCCTTCCTAATTTTTTCCGCCCGCCCGCAAAAATAGCGCATCAATCGTAGGGGCACGGCGTGCCGTGCCCGCAGAAACCGGACCTGTCGAAAAGTTGACAATATACTGATTCCTGTGTTATGTATTGGTTTTCTTAATCGCAAATAATCGAAACGAAGCATAATGCTTGAAATTAAAAACCTGGTAAAAACCTTTGGTACACGAAAAGCACTGCAGGGGATCGGTTTTCACCTGAAAAAAGGAGAAATCTACGGGCTGTTAGGCCCCAATGGAGCGG
>JAGLQA010000430.1 GCA_023137075.1 Candidatus Aminicenantota bacterium | reverse complement strand
TATCGGCGATTCTCTATTGGGAAAGAAAGGCAAAACGACCCATAAATTATTCCGCCTGCTGCCGCCGGTTTCCGCAATATCGGCGTTTTTCAACAATACCCCCGTTGTGGCCATGTTGATCCCCGCCATTTCTTCCTGGGCCCGGAAAAACCATACCTCGGTATCGAAATTCCTGATCCCCTTATCTTATGCCGCTATCTTAGGCGGCACCTGTACCCTGATCGGCACCAGCACAAATCTTGTAGTTCACGGCTTGATGTTGGAAAAAGGATTGCCTGGCTTGAGTTTTTTCGAAATATCCAAAGTCGGTGTCCCGGCTGCACTTATCGGGCTAACTATCATCATACTTGCCGGACACAAGCTGCTGCCGGACCGCAAAGACCCCATCATTCAAATGGGTGAGCATATCAGGGAGTTTGTTGTTGTGATGCAGGTAACCGCCGGCTACAAGCATATCGGAGAAACCATCGAAAAAGCCGGCTTGCGGCATCTTAAGGGATTGTTTCTATTCCAGGTTGAGCGCAATGGGGAATTAAAAACCCCGGTCAGTCCTCATGATAAAATACAATTGTCCGACTATTTGTTTTTCACCGGGCTGCCGGAAACGATTATGGACCTGCAAAGGGTGCGGGGCCTGTCTTTATTAAAGACAAAAACCTTCGATCTTGAGAATTTCGACTCCGATGATTTCGGCGCCTTTGAAGTCGTCGTCTCCCCCAATTCACCGTTAATCGGTAAGAATGTGCGGGAAAGTAAGTTCAGGAGCAGTTACAACGCGGTTATTATCGCCATCCACCGGAGCGGTGAGCGCATAAGGGAAAAAATCGGGGATATCATCTTGCGCGGAGGAGACACCCTGCTCATATTAGGCAGGAAAGATTTTGTCGAACAGTGGTACCACTCCCGGGATTTTTACCTGGTCTCAAAATCCGTGGGCATCAATTCGAAACCGCGCGGGTACGCCACCTTCTCCATTTTTGTTTTAATCATCATGATTGCCGTCATGGCCAGTGGTTTAGTGCCGATCATTGTAGCCTCCAGCTCTGCTGCCGTGGCGCTAATTTTATCGAAGTGTATTACGATACAGGATGCGCGAAACAGCATCGATTGGAAGGTATTGCTGATTATCGCATCCGCTTTCGGTATAGCCAAAGCCCTGGAAAACTCCGGGGTCGCCTTTTTCTTAGCCAGGGAAATTATTTCCTCCGTCGGTTCTTTCGGAACCCTGGGCCTGTTAGTGGGAATTTATTTTATTACCAGTGTTTTCACGGAGACTATTACAAATAATGCCGCGGCCGCCCTGTTGGTCCCCATTGTATTGTCGGTGGCAAACCAGGCAGGCGTTGATCCCAGGCCTCTTTTGATTGCCACAGCCATCGGCGCATCCGCCAGTTTTGCCACGCCCATCGGCTATCAAACCAACCTGATGGTGTATGGGCCCGGCGGCTACCGTTTCAAAGATTTTCTTAAAGTCGGGATTCCTATGAATCTTATAATCGGAACCACTGTCATTTTCATCATTTATTTCCTGTACTATTAAAAAATTTAAAATACAGCAAAAATAGTTGCATTCGTCGCTTTTTTCAACAACAACAGTAAAGACCCCGAATCCCTGCCTGTATATTGTTTTTCAAACTCTTTCCCCACAAAAGATCAATTATTTACCGGCAGCGTCAACTATATTTTCACCCTTTGAGTTCATGCAAAAAATTGAGAAAAACCTGTTCTACCTCATCAATGCCTATTTTCGGGATTTTTTCAAGTTGGCAGTCTTCTTGCAAACACATTAGTGTGATTTACAGGAAAAAAAACGAAACCTATTTTAGCGACCATAAATCCCCGGCTCTAACCGGGGACAACAATAGATGTTCCACCAGGGACCCTCCGAGTACCGGATCATTTACCCTTACCTTCCGGTTAAACAAATTGGCGGGGCAAAAAAAAAGAAATGAAATTTTAAAAGAGGATATTTTATGAAACGAATCATTATTTTACTTTTATTATTAATAATAATTATGTTACCGCAATTATAACATTACATTGTTTACGCATAAAAACCTTCTTTGCTCTGTCTTATTCTTTTTTACCCCTGTTGGGCGCAGGTGAGAGGCTGCAACCATAACAGTTCCGGTTCAATTTCAGGCTTTACATCTACGCCCTTTTATGGCTTAATATTATATAATGAAAAAAATGGTTATCCGAAAAATACAATCAATTTTAGCGGCATTTATTTTGATAGGGAGCGTGTCCCTTTTAGAAGGGCTGGACCCGGCAAAAGAGATCGACCAATACAATATAGACCTTTACTCAACAGAGGACGGGCTGCCCCAGAGCTCCATCCTTGCCCTGGTACAGACGAAGGACGGTTATCTCTGGATGGGCACTTACGAAGGTATCGCCCGGTTCGACGGTAACGAATTCAACATTTTTAATAAATCCAACACGCCGGAAATGGAAAGTAACCGGATTAAATGCCTGCTTGAAGATCGAACAGGCTGCCTGTGGATTGGCACTTCCGGTGGGCTGCTTCGTTACAGTGGGGGGAAATTTGAAAATCATACCACTAAGGACGGGCTCTCAAATGATTTTGTGACCTGTCTGTGTGAAGATACGTTCGGCAGGCTCTGGATTGGTACCACCGGGGGACTTAACCGGTTTGAAAAGGGTACATTTACCTCCTTTACCCGGCTGCAAGGCTTATCGGACGATTACGTCATGTCTGTGGTGGAAGAGCAGCCCGGTCAACTCTGGATCGGGACTGCCGGGGCTGGAATCTTTGTATTACAGGGCAGCCGGATCAGCCGTATACCTATCCCCGGGCTGCCGGAAAACCTGCCGGTACGGATTTTATACCGGGACCGGGACAACAGTATCTGGATCGGCACCGGCGGACAGGGCCTGGTACACGCGAAAAAAGGAGAATTCAGGATTTATTCCGAAAAGGGCAGGGGAAAAACAAAACCCACAGGTTTGGCGAAACCACCGGGAACCGGCCTGACGGGGGACGACATACGGGCCATAACCCGGGATTCGCAGGGCACACTCTGGATCGGCACCAATGGACAAGGATTGAACCGCTTAAAAAACGGTGCCTTTTCTTTTTCGGCATCTAAGCAGGGCTACTTAAACCACCCGATCCGTTCCATCATCGAAGACCGGGAGGGCAGCCTCTGGGTCGGAACCCGCAGCGGTTTAGCGCAATTAAAGGACGGAAAATTTATCATATACAACAGCCGCAATGGGCTGCCGGTAGATAGCGTGCGCTCTGTTTTTCAAGATCGCGAAAAAAATATCTGGGTCGGAACCGTGAACGGTGGTTTGGTTCGCTTCGGAAACGGTCGCTTTAAGACCTTTGGGATGAAAGCCGGGTTAAGGAGTAAGCACATCTGGACAATCGCGCAAAGCCGGGATGGCGCCATCTGGCTCGGCACCTATGGCGAAGGTTTACACCGCTTGAAAAACGGTAAAATAACCCAGGTATATACCAGGAAGAACGGTTTAGGCAACAACGTTGTCAGGGCTGTTTTCGTGGACCGGGAGAATAGAATCTGGGTCGGCAGCAACGGCGGTGGTGTAGACCTGATAAAAGATGGAAAAATCATCAATTACAGCACCCGCAGCGGCCTTTCCGACGATTTTGTTTATGCCATCAGCGAAGATAAGCTGGGGGATATCTGGATCGGCACCTATTCCGGCAGCATCGATCGCTTCAGGGACGGCAGGTTTACGACTTACGGTGTCAATGACGGCTTACCCGGCCACGCCATCTGGGCGATTTACCCCGATGAGGAAGATACGATATGGATCGGCACCGACGGCGGCGGGCTGCTGCGCTTTAAAGATAACCGGTTTACCCGTTTAACCGTGAAGGACGGGCTTTACAGTGACCTGGCCTTCCGGATCGTTGAAGACAACCGGCAAAACCTGTGGATGAATTGCAACCACGGTATTTACCGTATACGGAAGCAGGACGTGGAAGCTTATTTAAAGGGGAAAATACAAAAAATCCCCCACATCTCTTTCGGGAAATTACAAGGAATAAAAAATACCGAATGCAATGGACCGGCTCAACCCGCCGGTTTATGCAGCGCGGACGGAAAGCTCTGGTTCCCAACCATACGGGGAGTGGTTGTCATCGACCCGGAACACATCAAAATTAATAAAATTTTGCCGCCGGTTATTATCGAGGCAATGACTGCCGACGAAACGCCGGTTTATTCCTATCCGGTTATACCCGGAGAGAAAATAGATATCCGTCCGGGGAAAAAGAGGGTGGAATTTAAATATACCGGTTTGAGCTTTATGGCCCCAGGTAGAGTGAAATTCAAATATAAGCTGGACGGATACGACGAAAACTGGCTAGACAGCGGCGCCCGGCGGCGGGTTTCCTATACCAATATCACTCCCGGGGATTACACCTTCCGGGTTATTGCCTGCAACGATGACGGGAAATGGAACAGCGAAGGCGCGAACCTGTCGTTTACCTTAAAGGCCTTTTTCTGGCAAACCTGGTGGTTCCGCGTTCTGCTGGTAATTACCTTCGCTTTTCTCTCCTACCTGGTTATCGGTTTTGTTAAAACCCATATGAGACTCATTGCTTTCTGGAAGAGGAGAAGCCATATTGCTTCCTATGAGATCGACGAACAGATCGGTATTGGCGGAATGGGAATCATATATAAAGTTCACAGCCTGATTGACAGAAATAAAACTTTTGCCATGAAAGTCATGAAAGAGGAATACCTGTTAGATGAAGTTCAGAAAAAACGGTTCAAGAACGAATCCCTGTTGGTGGACCGGTTGGATCATCCCAACATTGTAAAGGTTTATGAAAGGGGAGAAGATAATGATAAGCTCTATATCGTGATGGAACTCCTGGAGGGAAAAACCCTGGCCGACCGGTATGAAAGCAAGAACTATCCCACAGTGGCACAGTGTATTCATATTATGCGCCAGGTTGCCGATATACTGGTGAATCTTTGCCGGGAAGATATTATTCATCGTGATTTAAAACCGGAAAACATCATGCTGCTCACAAAAAACGGCGACCCTGATTTTGTAAAATTATTGGATTTCGGCATTGCCAGGACCCACGCTTTTACCCATCTCACCGCAACCGGCCAGGTGGTCGGCACGCTTCCCTATATGGCGCCGGAAGTTATCTCGGATGGAATTCTTTCAGCGGCAGTGGACGTTTACTCCCTGGGCGTTATCGGTTACGAAATGTTAACCCGGCGCAAACCCTTTCCCGCGGATAACCCGGTTGAAATCCTGAATCAGGTTATCAATACTACCCCGCCGAATCCCAGTGAAATAAATCGACAAATTCCTCAACCCTTAAATGATTTGGTTCTAAAAATGATAGAGAAAAAATCTGAACAGCGTCCCGGCGGAGCAGAAGTCAAAAGGATTTTAACCAACATCGCTAAAGCAATGACAACCGGCAGCAAGCACACCGGCCGCAAAACCGAAAAATACCCGGTGAACAGCAAGTAACAACGTGATTTTGGTGCGAAAAACTGATAAGATACAAAAAATCACGCTAAAAATTCACTTATCCCTTGATTTTAAATTTAGAATTTTCTATAATTTGAATTGCATGAAAATAAATAAAAAAGAAACAGCAAACTTTTTTGGGATCGAGACGAATCCCGTGCTAACTTTCTTGTTTTTAAGCGCGGTCATAAAGAATTTTAAAATTATACAAAAACCAGAAGGAGGTAAATAATGAAAAAATCCATTTTATTAATGGCTTTATTTTGTTCAATTATTATTTTCACATCATGCTCGCAGCCGGGAGAAGTTACGGTTTCGAAGTACTTCCAGGCAATGAATATGAATGATAAAGATACGATGGGATCTATGGCGCTTCAGCCCAAAGATCTGGAGTTTAAATCCTTCGAAATCGTAAATCTAGCCGAATCTGTTGAAAAAGACCTGGAGCTTCCGATTCTTGAGGAAAGAATGAAAAAATTGGCTGCCAAGAAAATGATGCAGGGTAATAATGCCATGGATGCAAGCGATGACCTGGAAGACCTGAAATATGATTTAGAGGTTGCCAGGGGATCCAGGACAAAGGCAAAATTACAAAAACAAATCGAAGAAGCTGAAAAAAATTTTGAGGCAGAAAAAGGAAAATTCAATCAAATAACCTTAAAAGTTGCTGTTTTAGAGAAAAAGATTACCCGCGAAAGAGAAATGATCAAGATGTCGACAGGCAGAACGGATACCTTGAGCTTGTTTGCCGGTAAAAGCCATTACCAGAAAATCGATGTCAAGGTGACCCTGGAAAATGGCGACGTAAACGACTATGTGTTCCAGCTCAGACGAACCGATTTGACACTGCAGGATAAAACAATAGACGGCCGCTTAATTATCCTGAAGATACTGACTGCCGCTGATTACGAGAAAGAAGTCCAGGCGGAAGAAGCTCAAGAGGCAGAAGAGATTGCCGCGGCAGAAGAAAGCGAGGATACCGAAGAAGTTAAGGAAGACAAAACCGCCGAAGAAAAAAATGAATGATAAGGATGAACCGGGATATAAACGAAGGTCATCATAATACGGAATTCATCTTAGTGATTTCTACCGCAAACAACGCGGAAGAAGCCAAGAAACTGGCCGGTTTAATAGTCAGCGAAAAGGCTGCCGCCTGTGTATCTATCTCTTCACCGGTCACATCCGTTTACCGGTGGAAGAACAAGGTGGAGACAGAACAAGAAGTAATGCTGTTTATAAAGACAGTCCAGGAAAACTATAAAACGGTTGAAAGGTTGATTCGTAAAAACCACAGCTATGAAGTCCCTGAAATTATAGCTCTGCCGATAATTTCGGGAGAGGAGAAATACCTGCGGTGGATTTCGGATAATACAAAAATAGAAATGTAATAAATATCACAAAAATGATGCCGGGTACATGATTGAAAAGTCCTGAACCCGGCAGCATTTATCTCCGGCGTATTGTTCGATCCGGTTGTGTTTAGAAATCAAACCCTATCCAGAAATTAACACCGTAATACTTGCGTGCGTATAAGTCCGTTTGATAGACCCAATCAAAATGTATCGGGTAACCGAACATATAGAGAGCGATCCCGAATCCATAAGAAGAAATCGCGTCTTTTAACTTGACACTGCCTGGTTTAAAAATATTATTCAGACCTCTTCCTTCCGCAAAAAACCGGAACTGTTCCGGCGACTCGTCCAGCCACACCCCGCCGAGATCGAAAAAGAATACACCGCGAATCGGCCCGATCATCCCGATAAGGGTTTGCGAACGGTATATAAGCGGAAATCTTAATTCAGCATTGAAGAAAACGGCATTATTGCCGACCAATCTCCTGAATTCCGACGCCCTCAGGGTGTTGTCACCGCCAAACCAGAACAATTGGGGATTCCTACCCTTTGAAAAATATCCGCTCAACCTGAAGGCAAGGGAGGTGTGATTGTTAATCCTGAAATATTTTTTGAAATCGGCCATCACATTATAGGCGTCTAAAAATTTTTCTCCCAATTTCAGGTATTTTTCAAAACTGACCCTGAAGGTATGCCCCATATTGGGAAGATTGTATATAAACTTGATAGTATCTCCAGCCAAAGTTAAATTTACCCGGGTGACCGGCCCGTTAAAAAATTGGGCATAAGGGAGATCCTCTCCATACATAATCTTGTCATAATTTTCCTCCTGGTAATACAACTGCAATCCCAATTCAGCCCGGTAAAACATATTAAAGGGGTAATAAAATCCGAAACTGCCCCCCAACCGCTGCCTTATTTGTAAGTATGCGTTATAATTTATCCATAACGCGTCGGTAAAATAGTACAAAGAGCCGAAATACTGGAGACGATTTGACATATTCACATAGGACAGGTTGTACGAACGGTAGCCGAAATAGGAGTAGGCGAAAAATTGCATTTGGTGATCGTTCATGAGATCGGAAAAGGTCAGGACCGTGTAGCCCATCACGGAGCCGTCGGTGCCAATAGCGCCTGATACGGGAGTGTAGGAGTTAAGGTGCAGGTTCTTGAAGGGCTTGTATTTGTGTACCTCATACTCGAACGACGTTTGCGGACTTTTCTGCTTAAGCCCGGCAGCCCCGAGCAGGTCCAGCTGCCCTTCCGTTAATTCACCGGTGAGTGATTTTTTTGCCGGCTTTACCCCCTCTTCTTCCGGTTTATCTTCGCCCCGAACTAACCCGACAAACTCGATCTGCCGCTTTTCGAGATAGTCCGAAATGTCTTTTTTAAACAGGTGGAACCGGCTTTTAAAGAAGGATGAAAAAACTAACTGATTCTTTTCCCCCGGGATTTCCATGGGGAAAAAATTACCGGTTCTCACATCGGTATAGCGGTACATCATCCTCTTTTCCAAATCAATCGAACATAAGTTGTACGATTCCAGTTCATCGGAACTATAGTAAATAGATTTACCGTCAATAGAGAAAATCGGCGCGATATCGTTATATTCACCATCGGTGATTTGTATAGCCATCTCAGGGTTTTCAAGGGGAGCTAAATACAACTTGTGATACTTTTCATGAAAAACAGAAAGGATCAGCTTCTTGCCGTCAGGGGAAAAATCAAAGGATTTTATGGTCAACCGGCCGGGAGTAATTTTGGTTACCTCATAGGATGTGAGGTCAAGCAAGTAGAGACAATGCCGTGAATTATCGATCCCGATAAAATACAGCTTCTTATTATCCGGGTGGAACACCGGAGAAGAAGGCCCCTGTATATCCTCTAATTTTACTCGTTTCAGGATTTTTCCGGTCAGCGCATCGATCATTACAAAATAATTAGCAAAGGCCTTACGCGCGAAAAAAGCGATTTTTTCACCCTTTTTATCCCAGGCGATGGACAGCCCACCGGCAGGATCGAATTGCATGGAAATAGTATCATATTTAGTGGTAAAGCCCGGTGTAATATTTTTAATAATCCGGCCGTCTTTCATCGAGATTAAAATAATATCGATTTTTCCCACTTTCATGTTCGCCGTCAATACGGCCAGCAACTCCCCACTGGGAGAGAGTTGATGAGAAAAGGAATAGGTATAGGGAAAATCCGGGCCGATGGTAAAACTGTAATCCTCCGGGTTTTCCCGGGTTATAAATTTTTTATATCTATCCCTCACATATTTCCTGAATTCATAATTGAATAATTTGGGAGTGTAGTTATAGGCTCTTAGAAAACTTTTCTTCCTGCTTCCGAGAGCGCTGCCCCGGTAGGAATACAATAATTGCCTGATTCCCCGGGGACCGAATTTCTCTTCTATAAATTCATATAAAAAATGCCCCCAATTGTAAGCCGCTCTACCTTGCCTTACCGGGTATTTTAATTGCCCGTTCGGCATAATTTCCGGAATCAGGTCATATATTACGGAATCCCTCACCACCAACTGGTCGAAGCTGTCCCAATGTCCGGTAATATATTCGGAAAAACCTTCCATGACCCATAACGGCGGGGGCCGGAACATGGCCGCCCTACCGAGAATGGTATATTCGAAAACATGACCCAATTCGTGGGTCAGCGTTCTCATTAAATCCCCGCCGGGCAAATCTCCCTGGATGAACACGCGCTTACTAAAAGCGTCGGCCATAGCGAGTACACCCGGAGGTAAAAAGCCCGGGTACACATTGGTTTGTTCAAAATCGATATGGGATTTATAAAAGATGATGGGAACTTTTTTTTCAGGTTTAATATTGAGTAACTTAGACATTTTTTCATATGCCTTTTCCGCTGTTTCCGCAATCCGGTTAATTAATTTTTGATTCGGCACATAGTAGTGAATCTTGAAATGGTCGGTTTCGGCAACCTGCCACTTGAACTTCCGCTTCATCACCTTATTCTTTCCATAATAGGGTATGAAATTATATTGGGAAATAAGTGAATCCGCGGCCAACATCAACATTGCAAAAATGACTATTATTTTTATTATCTTATTTTTTTTCATTTTAAAATCCTACCTTAGCAATAGATAGCGCTGCTCGAATCTTTCTTTTCGCAAAATTTTTTTAAGAAAATTATCGGTAACTTTACTAAAGAGCGCTTTGAAATTATACTCCGCTTCTTCCGGGTCAGCGTCTTTTAATTTACTCTCGTAATTTTTCTTAAACAACTCCTTACCGCTGTCCGACTCGGTGATTATGACCTCAAAATTTAAGGCCCAGTGTTGTACCGAAACGAAGGTCTTCGCTTTTTTACCGGATTCGTCTTTGACTTTTTTGATGACACTTCTCTCTTTTATTTCCAATTTCAATTTTCCGGTGATAAGAAGGGAACCGGTTTTCTCGATACCCTCCGTGACCGGTTCAATATCTCTTTTTATATAGCGGGGCAAATCCTTTAAGAAAAAATCCGTCACGTCCTGCCGGGGGTTATAGTTTTCAGTTACATTTTCAATTATCGCTTCACTGTAAAATATGCCCTTCGGCTTCTCAAAATCAACCGCTTTTTTATCCTTTACCGGAATTCGCACCGACACGTGGTCTTTTGTGGTCACACAGGAAAGGGATAGAAAAACCGGCAATATGATAATTGGTAATAAAATTTTGTTTATGTCTTTCATTTTTTTATCCCCTTTTTTCTTCCTTTTCCTTTTTTACTTTTACTTTTTTCCATTTCTTTACTTTCTTTACCTTCAAGCAGCCTTTTCAGGCTCTTTAAATTCGTCTTGATAAAGGTGCTGTTGGGAGCAAGTTTTAATGCCTTTTCATATTCCTTTTCCGCTTCCTTGAATTTGCCCATTTCCTCTAAAGCAACGGCCATATTATTGTGCAAAAGAGCACTTTCGTCGCCTTCAGTTAGGGCTTTCTGCCACCTAAAATAGGCCTCTTTCCATAAACCGCTCATGGCCATTTTGTTGGCAAAGTCAATTTCAGTTTTTACTTTGTCCGTTTTCGATGAACAAAAACTGAAGACCAGACTCATGATTATTAACAGAAATATCAAACGTTTCAAGAGGTACCTCCTAAATTTTAGTCAATTATTATTATAGTATGATAAAGGTCACATTTCAACCTATGTGTTACGCGGCTGACTGCAAAACAGTTTTCGCATTTACGTTTTTTCAAAAATTTATTTTCAGGCTGTATCGTCATTTGTCGCATCGCCCTAGTGTAGCAAGATAAATTCCAGGTAATGTTACCGGAAATGTTACCTTTTCAGGACAATTTTTCCAGGATTGCAAAAAAAATAGGACATTCTTTTGCAAGATTTTTGCATTTGATTTGTTTAAGGTTTGAGGTTCACAAATGATAAATAAAACGATAATAAATTTAACGGATATGGAGGCTGTGATGCTAAAAAAAATAATGATTCTTTTAATCGCTGTGGTGTTAGTGATTTCTAACCTTCAGGCTGCCCTCGGCTCACCGCGGATGAGCAGGCATATGAAATATAGCATCCACATGGCAGAGAAAAACCTCTTTTCAGGGCGAATGCTGCTTAAGATGAAGGCTGATATCGGGCTGACCGAGGACCAGGTGGCTAAAATTGAGAAAATGGGGACTGCGCACAAGGAGAATCTCATTAAACGAGAGGCCAATCTCAAGGTGATGCAATTAAAGTTTGACACCCACCTCCAGGAAAAGAAGATCAACCGGGCCAAATTAGAAAAGGTGGTCAGGGAAATAGCACGTTTGAGAACAGACATGCAGATCGAGAACATCAATCATCTGCTCGATCTAAGGGAGCTGCTGACTGCCGAACAGCTAATCAAAATGGACGAACTCAAAAAGGAGATGCGGCATAAACGGTGGAACAGAAGAAAAGATTGGAGAAAAGATAGAGTGAAAGACCACCCGGAGCGCAGAAGATAAGACGCGTAAAGCACAAAGCGAGAGTGTAAAGTTTTATTGGAAGGTCATCTTTAAATGGTCATAACCGGGACGTTTCGGGCTGATTAACCTGCCGTGATGGGTTATCACTACCTGGTTTTCCCGGGCGGTAACCTCTCCGATAATATAATAATCGCCGCTTTTTGCACTCTCTCTTAATGCCGATTCCTTTTCCGGTGATATAGTAAAGAGAAGCACAAAATCCTCCCCGCCGGCCAAAACCGCTTCATACTCGTCTACACCGTGCCCCGCGCAAGCTTGCCTCATCATTTCCGTCACCGGAATTTTTTCGTAAAAAAGATTTGCGCCTTTTTTCGACGCCGCCAGGAGCCGGCTTAGATCGATCACAAGCCCGTCGGACACGTCGATCATGGCATTCACAAATCGTGAGAGGAGCTGCCCTTTTTCTATTTCCGGTTTGACTATTTTGTGTTTTGCGACAAAGGGACCGGTTTTGACCTCTTTTTCTAAGAGCTGCAGGCCGATAGCGGATTCCCCGGTTACCCCGGTAATGCCTACCAGGTCATTTCCCCGGACCCCCTCCCTGAAGACAGGATTTTCGGCGCTGCCAACCATGGTGAC
>JAGLQA010000043.1 GCA_023137075.1 Candidatus Aminicenantota bacterium | reverse complement strand
TAAGATGGGCAGCTTAACTATTACATCTTTGGAGTATATTTTTTTGGGGGCGGTGGAGGAGGTGGAGTTGCGAACTTACCGAATACATATACTTTCACTTCGGAGCCCGGATTGATCTTTTTCCCGGCCGCCGGTTCTTGAGAATCGACCCGAAGCGCCTTCGCCTTATTGGGTGCGGGCCCGAGCAGTGACGGCTTGATTACCAGGCCGACCTTCTCAAGTTTTTTTTTCGCGTCTATTAATGTCATGCCGCAAACATCCGGGATACTGGCGGACTTGCTTGGGCATTTGCAGTCAGGAACACCGGCATTGGCTACCACATTTCTCATAATAGGAAGGGCCTCTTGAAACTGCTCGAGAGTGCTGTTTTTGCCCAGACGTGGCACCCTGTCCCATTCCGATTTACGGCCGAAACAGCAGATCACTTTATAATCATCCACACCATGTAACCGGATCATCCTATTTCCCCTGTCCACAGAGACTTTTATTCCATATCCAATGGCGTGGTACATATCAGACAACCAGCCACTTTGACGGTAGCGGGCCCGGTTGGTTCTGATTTGCGAGGCTACCCAGGCCTCACCCAGTTTAAAACCTGTGCGCAGGATATAGCGATCACAGTTCGCCGTGAACATAAGGTCATCCAAACGACCGGAGTTATAGGTACAATTAAATCCGGCTTTATATACCGCATGCATATACTGGATCTTCCCAACCCTGGCTGCCGCCAAAACATTTTGCCGGTCAAAAAGCTCGCTGTTTCTTATATAATTATTAATGGCAGAAACAGCCCGCTGCAAACTTTGATTCTGATCTCGAATCTGCCTAAAAGGCTGGGTAAACAAGGGCTCTGCTGCTATCATACTATCCCGGGCCTGAATGAGGATGTCGATTACTGCGGCATTTGCTGGAGTACCGATTAACCTCATTTGCGCTTCAGCCTGACCCAAAAATAGACCGGCGTTGAAAATGCGCAGCTGTGCCTGGTTGGCCTGTACCGATGTAAATGTCATGGTTAGTATAAAGATCATCAATACACAGCTGTATATAAACCGTTTTTTTCTCATTTGAAGACTCCTTCTCATTAATTTGTTTACTATTTTAAAATGCTTGTTACTCAATCGATAAGTCTCCATTGGCCCTTGATCTTTTGCAGTTTCCAGTTCATGGTAAAATCAAGGGAAGAGTCTTTATGTTCCACGAACAACTCCAAGTGGGCAAAATATCTTATTTCACTATCCTGTTTCACCCCGATCCTCTCACCCGGTTGAATGGATTCAATATGGAACCGGGCACCAAAATACCTGCTTTTTTCCTTCTGCGCCCACTTTTTGTCAGACGACTTTTTCACAAAATCTTCCTTCCACCCCTCCGGAACAAGGGCAAGAAAATCATTAACCCGCCAATCCCGCAGGGCACCGATTATTTTATTGGCGGCCTTCGTTATTTTTGTCTGTTCTGTGTTTGAAAAATGAAGAGAGTAAATGGGCTTTGCTATTGATTCTACTTTGGCTGATTTATCCTTGTTTAAAGATACTTTGTATGATTTAACCCGTTCCATCTTGTTCATGGTCCATCCCGATGTTCCTTTCTGCCAGTCAAATTTATACTCTTTTTTAACATCGGCATAGCAAAATATTTCTTCCGGGACCTTACCTTCGCTTGATCCCATAATATTCCACTGTCTGGGTAATTTGGAGTTCATTGCTTTGGGATTTTTTTGATAGTCTTTGACAAACTTCTCAAAAAAGGCTTTCATATCTCCCGATAACATGGACAGCATTTTTTCAAATCTTTTGTTAGCATAGTGTCCGAAAAATTCATTGGTTTTCTCTTCCAGGGCTGCCAACAGTTCATCCCCCTGCAATTCATTCTCAGGATTCGCCGACGCAGTCCAAAGACATGTGCCCAGCAGGGCAACAATTAAAAATAACATTTTGATCCGAATTTTCATATTCTACCTCCTATTTTTATTTTTGTCTGATCGCCTCTCCGTTTAAGTGACCTTCACGAAATGTAACCAGTTTGTCGGTTCCTTGAAATTCGATGCGGGTGGGGGGTAGAAATTCAAATTGCCAGTGAACAATGTGCAAGTAGGAGTGGTTGTCCTCTTTATGGATCAGGATCGTATAGGTGAGATCATAATCCTTGTATCCCGGTCTGTTCACCATCTCCAGGCGATACAACTTTACTCCCAGGGACTCACAAACAAAGGAATCGGTAAAGATATACGTATGTTTTCCGTTTAATAACCATTTGCCTTTAATCAAAGACAAGCTGGCTGTGTCTTCCCATTGGTCAATATGAAATTTCATCGCCTTGCCCGATTCCCGCATCTTCTTTTCCCAGACCATCTTCTCTTTTTTCTTCAGCCAGCCAAGATACTCTCCAGGTGATATCTTTAAAAGATCCCAGGAGATTGTTTTCTTAATCTCCTGTTTCAGAGCCCGGCGCAGTTCTTTATTGAGATTTTGTTTAACCGGATCAAGTTGGTATTGGCCCATCAGGGTATCTATCTCGGCGAGCAAAGACATGTCTTTAATCCTTTTAAAAACCAGGGTATGAGGCGATTCATAGTATTTAAACAACATGATGTCCTCTCCAAAGAAGTGGAGGTCAGGGGATCTGGAATTAATGGTAAAAGTTAATTTCCCTTTCCGCAGACTGTATGAAGAGGTTT
>JAGLQA010000429.1 GCA_023137075.1 Candidatus Aminicenantota bacterium | reverse complement strand
GAAGGTGGCAATTCCAGGTTCCGGGGGTGTAACTACAGCAAATGTCTGATCGGTAACACGCCTATTTGTACCGAAAGTATTTATCGATTCATCATAGGTGGCATAATAGAGATCTAAGTAATCCCCCAGGCTGCCGGTATTGTTGCGTTCATCATACCAGACAATGTGACAGATACCGGTGTCATCGATATCTATCCAGGGAAACCACTGGCCATTGCCGGCTGCATCATCATTCACCCTTGTAGGAGTACTCCAGGTAGAACCATTATCGGAGGAAATTGTAAAATAGATTTCCGAGGGATCTCCAACTCCTAACCCATCCATATATGCACAGTATATATGATGGTTGAGCGGATTTACTTTGACGCTGGGGAATTGTCCGGTGGTACGGAATCCCGGGTAATCCAGGGCATTAAGATTGGCAACCATGACATCGTCCGGTTCGAATGTTGCTCCCTGGTCTATCGACCGGGCCATATAAAAGTTTGAATTTGAAAAATTCTTCCAGAAAACATAGACATTAGTCCCATCATATGCAATGGCAGTACCATTACAGGAACCGGCGACAGCAACATCATTCAATTTAATGTGTGATTCGAAAGATGCTCCTCTATCTGTTGAACGGACAAAGAAAATATCGGTACCGCTTGGGGCGGAAAAGTCGGTGAAAGTAATATAAACATTATCCCCCTGGGAAGCAACCCACTCTTTATCGAGGGCGTGACCTGATAATGCTCCGCCGCATACCTCGACTGGCGTCGTCCAGGTGACTCCATGGTCATCGGAACGAGAGATAAAAACCTGGTTGTCGCTTCCCAGTGACAGTTGAGCATAATAAAAAGTACCATCATCCGATACCGCAACAGCCGGATCACAGGCTTTTGAGTACCCCGCAGGCAAAGGCATTAAATCGGAATGCCAGGTTTCTCCCCCGTCATGGGAATAACTGACTGCACAATAAATGTCTGTAGTCAACGTGATGTCATTTTCAATGATATGGTGATAACCTGCAACCAGGTAATTACCATGAGCTGCAATAGTGGTTTCTTCCTGGGAACTCGGTTCTTCGTTATGATTCACCTTAATATTGGGCCAGAAAGGTATATCGGTGAACCCTGGATTAGTGATAAATAAAAAAGCAATAATAATAATTGCAATTGTTATGAATAGATTTTGTTTTTTCATTTTCTTAACCCCCTCTTTTTCACCTCGATAAGATCGACTATCTTGATTTCCAGCTCTCCGTTCGACTGTAGGGTATACCAGTGAGGGCGAACCCCCGAGTTTTTGAAACGTCTTCCATAAGCTTTGAGTACAGTACTAACTTCAACCACAGCTTCTCCTTCAAGACCTCTTACCCG
The DNA here is from genome assembly GCA_023137075.1 of Candidatus Aminicenantota bacterium. GTDB lineage: Bacteria > Acidobacteriota > Aminicenantia > UBA2199 > UBA2199 > JAGLQA01. Next base: position 8,623 of record JAGLQA010000429.1, on the reverse strand, counting down.
GGTTTTGACCTGGTAGCGGTAAAGATCAAAAGCCGCTTTTTTCAAATCAATGTCCGTGTACGCCTGCATATTCTCAAGCTTTAGAGTTTTGTACTCGGTAACTGCTGTTCCTTTTTTATAATCATAAGCCGTAATAAAGATATTGTTGAACTCCAGTGAAACCATTACTTGTTCCATCAATCGATCAGGTTGAATTTTAAAGACTTTTTTGGCTTCAACCGCCTCTTTTTGCTGTACACCCGGTAAAAGACAAAAGAACATCGATAAAACGATGAACATAACCGTCCCCTTTCCGGGACATTTTTTTCTTTTTAGCATTTTAAATACCTCCTTTTATTTTTTATCGTTTTTTCAAAAGTTTTTAAGGTTAAACTTTAAAAACACCCTGGCGGGTGTTGCTCTTTAACCAACAGTTTAAGGCGGTATTCCAGAATAAAATATCATATTTTTCTTATTTTTGATCTCTTTTGTTTATTGGTCAGGCCCTGCCAATATGTCTTGATCCTAAACGCAGCAAGATAAAGTCCTACTTTTTTTTTCAATTTGTTATCCTGTTCTTATAATAATATAATTTTAAAATTTACAGTTACAATTTATAATAGTTTGTACTTTTTTTAAAAATCCTGGATTATAGGTGATTTTGAGATGTTACAATTTATAAATTGATACACATATTTATAAATCGTCACCGCCCCTGCCCGGTTTTCAATCGTATATGTATTTCGTAACCGGGCGAACACAAGGTTCGCCCCTACACGTGCTGCCAACTCTCAACTAACTAACTCTTAACTCTCTCCTTGTACCGGGTGGGTGTTATATCGGTAAATTTTTTAAAGGCCCTGTAAAAAGCCACCGTGGTATTAAATCCTACTTCGATTGCCACTGCATCGATTTTTTGCTGTGCTCCTTTGGCACTCTTCAAAATCATTTTTGCCTCTTCAATGCGGTAGGAATTGATAAAATCGGGGAAATTCCGGTTCAATCTTTCGTTGAGTACCTGGGAGAGTAAGTGGGGGGAGATAGACAGTTTTTGAGCCAATGATTGTAAGGAAATATGGGCATCGGTATATACTTTTTCTTTTTCCATCAACTGCTTGAGCTTCTTGATACACTCTTCGGCAAAATCGGGATGCAGCGGAGAGCCTTTATACTTAGCCTTTTTTTTAAAGGGGCGTTTCTTGTAAATAAAAAAAACGGCAGCCAATAGGGCTAAGAAAAAAAGGAGAGCGGCTATTTTAAAAAGAATGGTTTGATGAAATAGAGGTTCCAGGGAAAAGGTCAGGGAATCGCCGCCTGGATTCCACACCCCTTCGGAATTACAGGCAGTCACCCTGAAGGTGTAGGTGCCGGGCCTAAGGTCTTTGTAATGGGCGACCCTTTCTTCGCCGGGAAGCAGGAAAAGCCATCCCCTGTCAAATCCCTGCACCTGGTATTTGAATCTCACTTTTCCCGGGGATAAGAAAGTAGGGGCAGTGAAATGGAAGCTAAAATTCCTTATACCTTTGCAGGGAAACGATCCTTTGTCTAAGTGAAGGGGGATTGGTTGATCGTTAAAAAAAACCTTTTCGATCACTACGGGTGGGGGTATTTTATTGAGGCGAATCTTTGCCGGGTTTACAATAGAGATTCCTTTTTTAGTGATGAACCAAAATGCACCGTTCCTGGTTTTAAGGGCTGAATTCCGGGAAAATATATTGTCGAATTCGAGGCTTTTCATGCCGTCGGAAAAACCGAAAGATGTACAGTTGATTTTATCCCCTCTTCCCTTTACAAACCGGTTCAGGTCATTTTTGCCGACGCGCAGGATGCCGCTGTCACTCATCAACCAGAAGTCTCCTCGTTGATCTTCAAGGAATTGGTAGATGAAATCGGTGGTCATACCCTCGGCAGTAGTGTAGGATAAAAATTTCCCCTGGTGGAACCTTTTCAGGCCGGCCCCGTGAGTGGCGATCCAGAAAACACCAGGGCTGCCGGCAGGAGAATCAACGTCTTCGTAGATGCAGGCAACAGTTATATCCTGCAAGTACTTTATAATATTTCCCCTGGTAAATTTACCATTTTTTATAATGCTTATCCCTTTGTCTGCAGCGATCCAGATGTTAAGAATTTTATCTTCGTAGACATTATGAACCACTTTGCCTGATAAACCATCCTCGGATTTTAAAGATTCGATAATACCGCTGCGAGAGCGGAGTACGCTCACCCCATCAAAAGTGCTGAACCATAGGTTGTCCCGGCTGTCCCTGTATATTGATGTCACCAGGTTGTCGGCCAAACCTTCCCGGGTGGTATATTGGCTAAAGGTATTGTTTTTTATGCAAAAAACCCCTTTACCGGTGGTTCCCAACCATAGGTTTCCTGCGCCGTCTTCGGCAATGGCAGCAATAGCTGTACCGGAGAGTTCAGGCGGCTCGATAGATTCGACAAACTCGCTGCCCCGGTAGCGCAGTAATTTTCCGCTGTGGCTGCCGATCCAGGTGTCCCCGTCTCGATCCTCGAAAATGGAAATGGGCCTCTCCTCCGGGTGTATTTTAATGGGAGCATATGATATGAACTTACTATCTTTTACCCGTCTGATTCCCGAATTGTCGGTGCCTATCCATAAACTCTTTTCTCTATCTTCATAAAGGCAGTTAATTGGAAAGGGTTTCAACAGGCTTTCAAAATAGATTGCGCCATCTCGTTTTCTCTTAATTCGATTTAAACCTTTTATTGTTCCAATCCATAAATTCCAGTCACTGTCCTCTGTAATACATGTAATAAAGTCGCTTGTTAATCCATCTCCGACGGTATATTTTTCGGTACTTTTGTCGGTTGCCTGAAACAGTCCGTTAGTGGTGCCGATCCAAAGACCTCCTTTACGATCTTCAAACATAGTTATAATATGGAGGTTTTCCAGGCCAACGATGGGGTATGCTTGAAATTTTTCATCTTTGTCATTATAAATAAATACCCCGTTTTCGCGGGTTCCGAACAGCAAGTTGCCCTTGCTGTCCTCCACGATAGTGTTAATTTTTTTGCCCAAAAGGCCGTGGGATTCATTAAAGGCAGAAAATTTTCCTTTAGAGAACCGGTTCACATGACTGGCAGTAAAACTAATCCAGAGATTGCCTTTTATATCGTCTTTTAAACGGCGAATACCGTCCGCAGTGATGCCGTCATCTCTGCTGTAGGTTTTAAAGCGACCGGTTTGGGACCGGTATGAAGTTAAATCTGTGGGGCTTCCGATCCAGAGTGACCCTTCCCTGTCCACGAATAGACTCCTGATTTCCTGGGAAAGAATATTTGTGCTTTCGGAAAAACAAATGGGTAAAAATTTTATTCCGTCAAATCGTACCAGGCCTTTGGAAGTGCCGATCCATAAATAACCGTCAGGTGTTTGGGCAATGGAACGGATCGTATCGGAGGGAATGCCGTTGGTTATTCCCCATTGGTCTACAAGGTATTGATCAACTCTTTTATCAGGATCTAATCCCCATAATTTGCCATAATATAATTGAGAGATAATAATCATAACAGTAAATAAGTATCGTGCCAACCCAAAATTTACTCGTTTTCCCATATTTACTCTTATTGTTCCTGGAAATATAATAGTAGACTAAATAGTGTTATAATTCAACCCCCCTTTTTTTTATTTTAAATTATTACTCTATAAAAAGCTTGTTAAAAAAAAGACCGGACCCCAGGGATCTTTTACCCCTTTATTAGGCCCGGCCCTTCTTTGATTTCCGGCCAAAAAAATTTAGAGTTTACAATAAATGGGAACATCTGTGGTACCGAAGTGTCCAACGTTGGTACCACCCTTAATTGTTTTTTGCTCGACCCTGTCCAGAACAGTTTTAAGATTCTGGATAGTGTTTTTTTTGAGCTGCAGTTTTTTTTCTTTTTTCATTTCTTACCTCCTTTTAAGTTTTTTGGTATTGTCAAAAGTTTTTAAGGAAAAACTTTCAATCACTCAAAATCATTGACGTCCCCATTGTATCAATATCCAAAAGTCGAGCGATATAAAAATAGTCCCAAAAATTATAAAAAAAGTACGGAAATGAATCGAGAAATAGTTCTCGGACAACCTGCCCGGAATAAAAGACAACAATTATTTCCAGCTGCTCTATTGAAATATTCTATTATTTCCTTTATAATAAGGAATTGATTAACAGGATATTTTTTGCTCCTGTTCATTATAAACATCGTGGAGGTTAACATTGAAAATTTTTCTTGATACGGCGAACCTGGAAGAGTTGAAAACAGGTGTCGCTTATGGCGTTATAGACGGAGCAACCACAAACCCGTCGTTAATAGCGAAAGAAAACAGGGGATTTCTTCCGCTGATAAAAGAAGTCCTGGAGATTGTGCCCGGCCCTGTCTCCGTTGAAGTGACGGCCACTTCCGCCGGGGAGATGGTGGAAGAGGCCAAAAAATATGCGGAAATCTCAAAGAACGTGGTTATAAAAGTACCGATCAATTTAGAAGGGCTGAAGGTTGTCAAAACCTTATCCGATTTGGAAATCAAAACCAATGTAACATTGATATTCTCATCTTCCCAGGCCTTGTTGGCCGCAAAAGCCGGCGCAACCTATGTGTCGCCTTTCGTGGGCCGTATAGACGATATATCGGGGGACGGCATGGAATTGGTAGAGCAAATCGTCCGGATATACGAAAATTACTCCATTCCCACCGAGATCATCGTTGCGTCCGTCAGGCACCCGCTGCATTTTGTCCAGGCTGCGATGATCGGCGCCGATATCGCCACGATTCCCTTTTCTACCCTGACCAAACTTTTGAATCACCCTTTAACCGACAAAGGCATGGAGACATTCTTGAAGGATTGGGAAAAGGTAAAGAAATGAAGGATGAGCGATAAGCGATATATTAAGGCATGGTGAATTATAAATGTTAAGTGAAGGTTGAGGGGCCTGAAGATTGTCTAAAAAAATAAAAATTTTAACCGGTTTTTTTTTATACTTTTGCTCCTGACCACCGGGTTCTTTTTCCTGCATTCCAGGCTCAAACACGAAATAGCCAAAATTAACCGGGAGCTAACCTCCGATATCCGTTTATCGGATATAAAATTGCAGCTCTTCCCCCCGGGATTGGCGGTTAAGAATATCAAAAACTTTGTCATAAAAAACCGGAATATGGTTTCCTTTTCGAAGGTGAACTTAGAGATTCCCTTTACATCGATTTTCGCAAAAGAAAAACAGGTCAACATCAGTATCATCGACCCCAAATTCGTTTTTGAGAAGGATGTTTTCGCTGTATTAGGCGATATCTTCAAGAAAAGAAAAGGTAAAGGCAAAGGTAAATCCCCGGTTACAATCAACCGGATAACGATAAAAAACGGTGAAATAAGCTTCAGTACAGACAAACTCTCAATTAACCTGCTGGAATTCGACCTGGAACATTCATTCAAAACATCGGATATAACATTATATAGGCTGAAATCACCTCATTTGAAAGTTAAGTTCCTTATCAGGAAAAAAACGTATGTGACCCTTGAAGGGGACCTGCTTGCCGAGATCAAACAGCAGCGGGGTAGTTGGAAAATTAACCGGCTGCTGTGGAACACGGAACATATAAGAATCACCATGAACGGTAGAATCTTTAAGGATAAAACAGTTTCCTTAAATGTTTCGATACAGGGCAGCCTGAAGCAGGTACTCGATCCTTTGTTAAAAGGCTTGAGCATTAGAGAATTTGTATATGGTAATGCGAAAATCATGAGAGATGAAAAGGGGGAAATATCCGTCGCCGGAAAGATTAAAGCCCACACCTTTTCCATGGGTGGGGAACCTTTTGAGCAACTGAGGGGAAATATCGCCTGGGATAGTATTAGTAAAAAACACCGTATCGATGCCTTTTTTAGGGATGACTCTTTTAATTCCCAGGTAATAGTAGAATCAAAAAATAAAATAACCGATATTCAGATTAAGAACGCATCCGCTTACAAAGCAGCGAAGATGGTCAGGATATCTAAAACAGCGCCCATTGGCAGCGTATTGTCAGAGGGGAATGTCAGGATAGAGAAGAAAAAAATTTCCGGGACCGTTAAGTTAACCCAAATTGAAACAATAGCGGACCGGCAATTCAACTTAGCCGGCCCGGTAGATTTCACATATATTATGGATAAATCGCTCAAATTAAAGGCGGATAACATTGTGACGGAATTTGGAAAATGTTCGCTTACCGCCGATGCGGTTCTCGGTGATAACAAAAAAATTATCCTTAATGTCACCGCGGATGTTAATGAAACCGGTAACATTCATAAATACAGCGATTATTATATAGGCCTTAACCTAAATACCTGGAAATTAAAGAAAGGAAGCGGTAGGGTTAATTTATACTTAGAAAACAAAAAAAATAGTCTTTTTTCCCGCACCGGTTTTAAAATCCGGAATTTTACTTCCACCGGCCAGGGAATCGATTCTCTGGAAGGTTTCGTGGTTAGTGAGAACGGCGTAACTACCGGCAGCTTCGAAGTTAAAGATGAAACCTTATCCGGTAAGGCCGAATCATATTCGGATAAGGATATTAACCGGATAAAGTTTTACGATGTCAGCGGTGAATCCCGGAAAGTATTGACTATATTGGATTTCGATATCGATTTGACCGGCCGGATGAAAGGTGATTTTACTTTTGAACTTCGGCGCGGTGAAACTTATCCCTTAATGCGGGGCCGGTTCACCGGTGAAAAAGTAAATTTTTATGATTTCGAGTTCGATAATGTAAAAGGAGACCTGGAAAGCAGGGATTATGTGTCGATAAAAAACCTGGAATGTCTCTATAAAGACGGCAAAGGGAATGCCAACTTTTTTCTCAACTTTTATACAAATAAATTCAAAATTAACGGGACCATTGATAAAATCGATATCAATAAAATGCACGGCGAATTTACCGGCCGGGGCGATATCTCCTTCTCAGGGGAAGGGAGTTTCGGGAACGAAGAATTATTGGATAACGACCCCATTCACGTCACCTATAAATCCGGTAATGCCGCGTTTTTTAAAGATCACGAGTTCCGCGTCAGGGGAGACGCGAAAATATATACCGATTTTTCCGGTTTTATTATTAAACCCGGGGAAAAAGGCGGTGAAATCATTTACAAAACCCTGCCGTCTCACTTTACCATCGAATTCAACCGGGTAAAAGAGAGGTACTCCGGTAACTTTACCTTTAATTTGCAGGACATTAACCTGCTTATCCCCTGGGGAAATAACCGCGGGGCAATGGAATTGAAGGGACAAATTTTGGGTAGTGAGACAGGAAATATCCGCACCGAGGGGTATGCCACCTTTAAAGGGGAACGTTTATCCTTTCCAAGTTTTCCCCACACCTTAGACAATTTTTCCGGCGACCTGATATTCAAGGATTTGGATTTCACCCTGCGCTCTCTCCGCGGCACCCTGGGCGGAGGAGAGTTTGAGAGCAGCGGGTATTTATCCATAAAAAACGATAAATTAGAGGATTTCTTTTTAGATTTTCACGGTAAAGACATGCTCCTATATCCCATGGACCGCACCAGCTGCCGGCTTAATACCAGGGATCTGACCTTACGATACATCAAGCCGGAAGATAAACTGCTCCTATCGGGAGTGCTGAACTTCCCCTCATCGGTATGGGAGAGAGAACTGGACGAAGACATATCCTTTGGCACCGCTTCTTCACTCTCCACTTCCGGTTCTGAATTTATAGAAATGTTAAAATTCGACCTGAAGCTGATCGGCAGGAAGAACTTTCAAATCAACAATTCCCTGTTAAAGGGCAAAGGGAAATTCGACCTGAAGCTGACCGGCACCACGGGTTTTCCCATCGTAAACGGCACCATCGACTTCGGCGAAGGGTACTTAGAGATGTCGGATAATAAATTCGAACTCATAAAGGCAAAAGCACGTTTCAAAAACAATGACGCCTCCGTCGATTTAGAGTCGGAAACCTTTATAAAAAATTACCGCATCAAGTTCAATGTCAGGGGCACGCTTACCCGTTTAAAACCCGAATTCCAATCCAATCCCCCGTTGCCGCCCCGGGATATCCTGACGCTTCTCTCCTTAGGAGAACTATTCGAAAGACCCACCACCACCGAACTCAGCTCGCAAATCGGCGCCGGCACAACCGGGTTGATCGCCCAGGAGATAACCGAACAGATCAAAAAAAGAACGAAAAAGATTTTCGGCGATTATGTGCTGCGAATCAATCCCAATATCACCGGCGCATCGGTGGAGGGTTCTTCGCGGTCGCGGGTCATTGTCGGCAAATCGATTGCCAGGGATATTTTAATCGTGTATTCCACCAATTTTTCCACCCAGCGGCAGGAAGTCGTGTATGTTCAGTATCAACTCTCCCCAACCGTATCGCTGATCGGGAAACGGAATGAAAACGGCAGATTCAGCATAGACATCAGGTTCAGGAGACGGCATTAACGATGAATGTTTTTTACATTTCCCAAAACCGCGGTACTACCGCCTCGAAATATTTTATCCTGATTACAGCGCTCTTATTTGTTTTTGCGGCCGCGTCCTTCGCGACCGAACTGCAGCAGTTTCGCATCCATGACATACGGTTTACCTTCATTGACACTGATACGCCGGATAAAAAAAAAGCCCGCAAATATGAATTACTGCTTAAT
>JAGLQA010000428.1 GCA_023137075.1 Candidatus Aminicenantota bacterium | reverse complement strand
TTTAAAGAATTTGCCGCAAAGATTCCATGTTTATGGTTGTCGCCTAAGCAGGTGGCAAAACTGATGCAGCGCTCTATCTATCCGGCATGTTTACAATCTTGTAAAATCAGGACGCGTATGTTATATTAAAGATGTCCTGAACATCAGGTTCAGGCCAGAGGTCTTAGATGATTAAATATCATATGAACAAAAAAGAGAACGAGATTAAAGACCGCCGGAAGTTAATCGAAATAATCAACCGGGGAACGTATACGATTCTCTCCTTGTGCCGGGGAAATGAACCCTATGTCCTGACCATGAACTACGGCTATGACCGGGAGAAAAATTCCCTTTATTTTCACACTTCCAAAAAAGGCTTGAAGATCGATTTTATTAAGCAGAATTCCTATACCTGCGGTACCATCATCGAGGACCGGGGTTATAAGATGGGTGAATGCGACCATGCCTACCGCTCGGTGGTCTTTTGGGGCGTACTGCGGGAAGTGCAAGATATGGAAGAAAAGAAGTATGGCATGAACATCCTGCTGCGGCACCTGGAAGACAACCCGGAAACGATCAGGGAAAGATTGCTGCAGGATGACAGCGTTTATGAAAAACGGAACCTGACTATTTTAAGGTTGGACATTCATGAGATAACCGGAAAACAGGGACTGTAGAAAAAAACCGGTAGGCACCAGGCAGCAGGGAAGGGGCAAAAAATGAATAATGAGTAAAAAAGAGAAAATAGGACTTGTCAGGCAGTTGGGATTTTTCGATTCCACCATGATTATGATGGGAATCGTTATCGGTTCGGGCATCTTTATCACCACCGGTATCATGGCTAAAAACCTTCCCTCTGCCGGATTGATCCTTCTGGCCTGGATTGCCGGCGGGCTGCTCACCCTGGCTGGCGCCCTGACTTATGCCGAATTGGGCGCGGCCATGCCGGAGGCCGGCGGGCAATATGTTTACTTGCGAGAAGCCTACGGTCCACTTCCCGGTTTTCTCTTCGGCTGGGTGTTATTCCTGGTCTATAATACAGGTGGGATTGCCGGCCTGGCTGCCGCCCTGGCCGAGTACGTGGGTTGGTTTTTCCCCTTCCTGTCTACCGAAAATATCGTTCTTTCAGCACCCATAAATATCTTCGGTTGGGGCTTTCGCTATACCCTCTCCATGGCCCAGGTAGTGGCCGCGGCAACTATAATTTTATTGTCTTTGGTCAACTATGTGGGAGTAGGCCCGGGTAAAATCCTTCAGAATATATTTACCGTAGTAAAGATCGCCATCCTGGTCTTGATTATTTTCTTTGGCTTTGCCTTTGGTAAGGGGCAGGCTGTCGATCTCTCCTTAAATCCGGGCGGTCTGAATTTTGGTCAACTGATCGCCGGTTTTGCTGCCGCTTTAGTCGCCGTAGCCTGGGCTTTTGACGGCTGGAACAATGTGACCTTCGTAGCCGGGGAAATCAAGAACCCGGGCCGTAATTTGCCTAAGGTCTTAATCCTGGGAACATTGGGTATTACCGTTCTTTATGTCCTGATCAATTACATTTATCTCTATGCGCTGCCTATTCAAGAAGCGGCAGGAGTGGTGAGAATAGCTGAGAAAGCCTGTAATATGCTTTTCTCCGGCGCTTATGCGGCCCTGATTGCCGGGATCGTGATTGTCTCTATATTCGGTTCTATTAACGGCTCTATATTGGCTGGGCCTCGAGTTTTATATGCCATGGCAAAAGACAGGATATTTTTTCAAAAGGCAGCGGAAGTTCATCCCCGCTTTCGCACGCCCGGTATTGCCATTTTGCTACAGGCGGTCTGGGCTACTATCCTGGCCTTAAGCGGTACATTTACGCAGTTGCTCACCTTTTGTATGTTTGCCGCCATCATGTTCTGGATTGCCGCGGCCGCGGCGGTATTTACTTTAAGGAAAAAGTACCCGGATCTTCCCAGGCCCTATAAAACCCCCGGTTACCCGGTTGTCCCCGCTCTCTTTATTCTGGCATCGGCCGGTATCCTGATAAATACTCTGTTGGAAAGCCCGGTCGAGTCCCTGGCCGGTATAGGTATCACGTTGCTCGGCATCCCGGTATATTATGCCTGGAAAAAGAAAAACAAAAATGTTAGCCACGGATGAACATGGATTAACACGGATAAAAAATACCGTGCAGCGGCAGCCTAACCCAGCCAGCTATCGATATATTTTTGATAACGTTATAGGGTCGTATAAGGAGGTGCTAAGGCTTTCTGTGTACTATTAACGATAATTATAATTATTCGCCCAATTTTAATTTATTAGCATTTTAGAGCAACAGGTATACATATCATTTAGGGTTGTAGTTGCTTTAGGAGCCAGGTGGATAAAATTCCGATCAGGATTGCAATCACAAAACTGAGCATGGTTCCGATCAGGATATATTCCGCTTCTTTGCGATTTTTCGAAGTGTTTATCTCACCGAAACGGAAAATTGATTTTGCTGCGATTAAAAATCCTATAGCATCATAATGATCAAGTATGACGAATGTTAATATTAAGATACGCTCCAAACGCCCCATCCACAACCCGGCTTTTTCAAGACCTTGAAACTGTGACTCAGCTAACTCTTTTCGCCAGGGTTCTGTTATCTTTCCTATCCAAACACCTGCCGGGAAAACGACTATGATATAGGAGAGACCCAATATCCACAATTTAGTATTTGATGTTACCGAGGTCAGGACTGCTGTGAGGTCACTTATGTTAATATGTACCAACGCTGCCCAGCATCCGAGAATGATTAACAAATATGCTAATTGTTTGAATGTATGGAAAAGGACTTGATGGTTTGCTTCTTTTTTTCCTTTCCCTTTTTTGTATCCCAAACCGTCAATTCCTGTTCGTGTAATAAAAATGATAAGCGGCAACCAGATGGAACCCCAGTATCCCGAACATACATAGAGTAAAATGGCAGCTATCAATCCTTGGAGTATCCGTGTTTTTGAGAGCCATTTTTTATCGGATTTCATATGTTTCCAGAAATCCAATCGGCATATCCACTCTACAATCATATGAGCTGAGATTAACCGGAAAAGTACCAATAGGTTGTTTTGATTAAATATTGCGTTCATTATAAGCCCCTGGACTTATATTCCGGATTTATAAGCCCAGGGGCTTATAATTTGGGGAGACATGCTCCCTTATGGTTGTTCGGTTTCAGCTTTCAATTTGTGGGACTTCCCGGTCCTGGGGTTTCAGGTACAGGAGCAGCAGCAGGCCGGGGATGGCCAGGAGTGCGGAAAAAATAAAGAACCAGGTCCAGCCTAAAGCTTCGGCAATAAACCCGGTGGTAGTGGCAAACAACGCGCGGGGAACGCCTGCTAAACTCGATAACAGGGCATACTGGGTGGCGGTGAACCGTTTGTTGCATAAACTGGCGCTGTAAGCAATGAGCGCCGCCGAACCCATGCCGCTGCTGAAATCTTCATAACCAATCACCAATGCCAGTACCCAGTTCTCCGGTCCGGTTTGAGCTAAAATAGCAAAAAAAGCGGTGGACAGGGCTTGCATAATCCCGAATATCCACAATGAACGGTAAATACCGAGACGAAGGATGACAACCCCGCCGACAAACGCCCCGGCTAAGGTCGAAATTAAACCTAAGGCTTTAGCGATTGCCGCCACTTCGGTTTTCGTGAATCCTATTATCAAATAAAAGGGCATGGTCATGGCGCCGGCTATATTATCACCCATTTTATATAATAGGATGAAGAGCAAAATGGCAATGGCCCCTTTTCGTTTAAAAAATTCCCGGAATGGAAGCACCACCGATTCTCTCAAGGTTTTCGGCGGTTCCACGCCTACATCCGGTTCGGGTGAAAATAAGGTGGTCGCAATACCTACGAACATAGATGCGGCCATCAGCAGGTAAACCAGGAACCAGGAGATGTGGTCCGCTAAGAAGAGGGCCAGGGCGCCTGTTAGGAGCATGGCTACCCGGTATCCGTATATATATAGAGTAGATCCCATCCCCAATTCATTATCGCTGAGGGTTTCTCTTCTATAGGCGTCTACAACTATATCCTGGCTGGCGCTAAAAAAGGAAATAAGCAGCGCGAATAAAGCGGTTACCCAGGGAGTTTCCTTATGGTTGGAAAAGGAAATACCGATGATCGAAACAATAACCCCAACCTGGCAAAGCAGCATCCAGCCGCGTCTCCTTCCTAAAAAAGGAGGCGCCCACATGTCCATTAAGGGGGCCCAGAGGAATTTCAGCGTATAGGGTAATCCCACCAGGGCAAAGATACCGATTATCTTGAGATCTACATGCACATCCACCATCCAGGCCTGCAGGGTTTTTGATGTTAATAGAAGCGGAACTCCCGATGAAAAGCCCATTAAAAGAGCAATCATCATCCTTTTTTTGGCGATTTCTTTCAACAGTGATGTTTTGTTTTTCATTTATTATCTCTTGATGGGTGTTCTCCTTTCAGGTTCTTTTTATACAGGATGATTAACTCTTTGAAGAAATCCATATACCGGGGCGTCCTGAAATCGGGATAGGTCCATTCTAAGGGAGTAAGCGTGTTTTTTTTCTTGATGACATATTCGATATGCGCATAGATTCCCTGCTGCAGGGGCACCCGGTGATAATGATTCTTGGTGGTGGCCAGGATAACATTGGCAGTGGACAGATAACCGGGATCGATATTGATGACCCTGCCTGCAGATTCCGGCGTCTCTTTCTCGATTTTATTGGTCAGGATTTTTATCTCCGGCAGTTGAACCGGCTCTATCAACTCCTGAAAAGAGATAAATTTCTTGTAGAGGGGGGTTCCCATTTCCCTGTTGTAATAGGTGGTAAAATCGAAGTCAAAGGTTTCGGATTCTAAGTCAATCGGAGAGAAAATGTCCTGCAGTTGTTTTATTACATCCCGGTATACGCCGGTTTCCCTATAAATAAAACCGGTAAAGAGTTTTACTTTTTCAAATTCCTTTTCAACTCCCAAGGGATTTCCCGACCATACTGCTGCTAGATAATTAATAACCTGCCGTTGATAAAGGCTGCTCTCTTGCCGGACCGCGGTGAAACGGCAGAAAGCGCCCCTTCAAAAGAGGGACCTGTGTAATGGAATTTATGTTCCACGTCCATTTTTAACAATTCGCCGTTGTAAGTCGAAAAATAGACCCGGTCGAAATCTTCACAGGAGATAATTTTATTCAAATCCTTCCTGGTATGTAGTTTTTTCCGGGAGTAAGGGTTCATATTCACGACTTCCAGGTCCGTTTCCGTATAGTGCTTTAGTTTGCTCCTTTCGGTAAGTATATAAATGGTATCCGGTTTTTTATTCCGGCAAAAATCAAAGGTATTTCTCGCAAGCCTTTCGTATAAAAAAGAATGATAATTAAAATTAATCAACCTTCTGTCCCTGTCATTTGTCATAACGACCAATTCATTGTTCTGCGGGCGAAAATCGAGAATCTTAATTTCGGCATACTGTCCTCTCCCGAGAAACATCGTTTCATCTATCTTTTTTATCCTGTTATTCGAACTGTCGTAAATAATGGCCTGGAAAGCATTTGTTAAGTCCGCCAGGTAAATAATAAAATAAGATAAATTGTCGGGAATATAGGTCCTGACAACTTCAGTGGAAGTCAGGTCAAGGCTTTCACCCGTCTTAATGAGATGCTTAATATCATCATTATATTGATACGCATCGGCTACCTGGAAAAATTTGCGCACTTCATTTATCGGCGCCCGGCGCAATTTCTCGAGGTCACTTACTTTGGTTAACCGGTAAGTATTGAAATTATATTGATAGATATGGAACGGATAGAATGGATAGATAGGCGTCTTCTTACCAAGGGCGGAAATTTTAGAAAAAGGCGATTCAAAGGCGACAGACGAGATGGCCGCGTCGGTTATATAGGCGAGGTTACCGGGGGCGTTGAAACCGACGGTTACCGCCGGCACCCGGTTCCCCAGGCCATATACAGGTCTGAAAACAATCCTGCGGCCCGCTATTCCCAGGGCATAAAGGTTGACACTCTCATTGTCGGTATTCAGGGTCGAGAAAAGGATATTTATGTTCCCGGAACCGTCATATTGCGACGGCACAAAAACCTGCTGAAATTCCCCCTTGAAATCAAAGGTTCTTATAATTTTCAGGGTTTCCGAATCGATAAGATATAGTCGTTCCTTTGCACCACTCTGTTTGACCGCTGCCAGGAGAATCATTTTCTCGGAAAGCCACTGTATTTTTTTTATATCAAAAAAGGGTATATACTTATATTCGGGAAACCGGTAATCTCCTGGAAATTCCTTTTTCAACCGGCTTACCTCCGCTCCGCTCAACAGCGCCCTGGCAATCCAATTCTGCACATTTCCTTTCCCCCTGCGCCACCTGTAATAATGCCCCATCAACCTGTTTATATCCTTATCCCATTTATCCTGGGCAAAAAATTCATAAAGATAGTCTTTAACATTAAGATCTTTTAACTCTAATAAAACCCGGGCATAGGTTTTTACAAAATCTTTATTGTAAGTATTAAAGGTTAATCCTTTTAATAAGGAGCGGGCTCGTTTCAAATCATTGATACCGACCAGGTACTTTGCCATTAATAATTTCGCGTCGTTATTCCCGGGATTAACTACAAGGGCAACTTCAATATATCGACCGGTATCGCGGAGGTTATTAAGTTTGAAGTAGGCGCCGGCTATTAGAAAACTATAGTAGAAATTATCAGGAGATTTGTCGGCTTCGTTTTTCAACAGGCTTATTACCCCTTGAGGATTATTCCGAAGAAGATACAACCTGGCGAGAATGATCTTATATTCGGGGACATATGCGAGATTAAGGGCCCTCTTCAGGTTCCGTTCCGCCTGGGGGAAATTATTCTTTTTCATATATTCCGTTCCGAGGCAAAGGTAGGCCGGGGAAAACCTGGAATTTAACCTGAGCGCTCTTTCCAAAACTTCCATCGTGTTGGAAACTTCCATATCTGCCGTTGCTAAGGCGATTCCCACCAGGGCTAAAGTTGAACGGTGATTAATATTCAGGTAACCCCTGAACCGTTCGGTCGCGCCCTCTTTATCTTTATTTATCAGCTTCAGAAAGCCACTCCTCAGCGCCGGATTCGGGTTAATATTAAAATACCGGTTCATGTTTTTAGTGGCCAGGGATACATCATCTGCCAGAATATAGGCAATTCCTTTATTGAAGTAAGCCGCGCCTCTCTCGGCAGTTAAACTTACCGATAAAAACATGAATAATAAAATGAATATTATCTTCTTCATTTTAACCTCTCATAAAATTATGGCTGAATAAAAGAGTAGAGCGAGATACAAAAACCGATGACATCTGCCGCTATTTCTCTTATTCATTATACCTGATTACATATTATACCATGACTAATTCCAATATTCCAACTTTAGTTTCCGG
This sequence comes from Candidatus Aminicenantota bacterium, assembly GCA_023137075.1. GTDB lineage: Bacteria > Acidobacteriota > Aminicenantia > UBA2199 > UBA2199 > JAGLQA01. The sequence continues at coordinate 21 of JAGLQA010000428.1, read as the reverse complement.
GCCCGGAAATTAACAATAAAT
>JAGLQA010000427.1 GCA_023137075.1 Candidatus Aminicenantota bacterium | reverse complement strand
TTTCCGAAAAACGGTTGATGGGAAATTTTAGAATATATTTAAAACAGGCGGTTGACTTTTTTTAATTTTCTATATACAATCTAACATGAAGATTCACATGGAGCGAAAATGGATTATCTATTAACCGAAGAACAAAAAATGTTGAAAGAAATGGTTGCGAAATTTGCACAAGAAGAGATCGGCCCTGTCGCACGGGAATACCAGGCGAAGGGAATTTACCCCGAAAAAATCGTAAAAAAAGCAGGAGAACTCGGACTTTTCGGAATAGCCTATCCCCCGGAATACGGCGGCGCGGGGATGGATTTTGTCTCTTATATGCTGGCAATCGAACAAGTTTCACGATTCTGCGCCTCCACCGGCGTTATTATTTCTGCTCATTCTTCTCTCTGTGTTGATCCTATTTTCAGATTCGGCAGTGAAGAGCAGAAGAAGAAATACTTACCCGGACTTTGTTCCGGGCAGAGGATAGGCTGCTTAGGCTTAACCGAGCCCGGTGCCGGTTCCGATGCCGGAGCAATCAAAACCACTGCTAAACTGCATGGCGATAAATGGATTCTCAACGGTACCAAACAATTTATCACTAACGGCGCACAGGCCGAGGTAGCGGTCGTAATAGCCTTAACGGAACCTGAAAAAAAAGCGAAAGGGCTCAGCGCCTTTATCGTTGAGAGCGGCACTCCCGGATTCAAAGTCGGGAAACACGAGGAAAAATTGGGAATTAACTCGACGTCTACAACCGAGCTTATCTTTGAAGATTGTGAAATACCCAAAGATAATCTTCTCGGTGAATTGAATAAAGGATTCAAAATCTCCCTTGTCACCCTTGATGGCGGTAGATTGGGGATCGCGGCCCAGGCCCTGGGTATCGCAAAGGCTGCCATAGAAGATGCGGTGGTCTATTCCAAGGAGCGCGAACAGTTTGACCAGCCCATTGCCAGGTTCCAGGCGCTGCAGTGGATGATGGCCGATATGTTCACCGAGTATGAAGCGGCCTGGCTATTAACCTATAGAGCCTCGCTGATGAAAGACCGGGGTCTCAGGTATACCACTGAGGCAGCCATGGCCAAGCTTAAAGCGTCGGAAACCGCATCCTTTTGCGCGAACAAGTCCCTGCAAATTCACGGCGGTTACGGTTACACCAAAGAGTTTGATGTGGAACGGTACTTAAGGGACGCCAAGATCACGGAAATATACGAAGGAACCAGTGAGATCATGAGACTTGTCATCTCGGCCAACATGCTGGGATAAAAATGCGATCTTTTCAGAATCTCAGCGACATGCAACTCACCCCGCCGTCTAATTTTCTGAATTCCGATACATCAACCGTTAGTACCTGGTAACCGGCAATTTCTACGGCTGCTTTCGTCGTTTCAAATCCGGCGGGCATAATAACCACTCCATTCACCCAGATACAATTGGCGCTATAACTTTCAGATTCATCGATTACGATTTTATTGAACCTTTTAAATAGGGGAAGGTCGATAAATTCCCCGGCCGCCATCAAGTTGTTATTTTCTAAGTACGCCAGGCCGGTCTTTAAATGGAGCACCTTTTTTAAGGGCACAGCACTGCCGGTACAGCCGTACTTCTTAAGAATCCGGGTAAATTGCGCCGCTCCCTCCCGGTTGGTCCTGGCGGACAACCCGGTATAAAAATGGTTACCTACCATCATAACATCGCCGCCGTCAAGGGTGCCGGGAGGTTGAATGTGTTCGATATTATCATAGAAACTCGTTAATACTTCTTTTATGGCCACTTCTTCACCCTTCCTGCCGGCGGCACCGGGATTGGTAATGATGGCACACCGGGCCGTCACCACTGCCGTATCCTCTACAAAGACAGAGTCGGGAAATCTTTCATCCGCTTCCAGGACCGTTACTTCGACACCGCATTTTTTTAATGCCGCCACATACCCGGCATGCTGGGTCAAGGCCTTATCATAACCGGGCTTACCCAGGTTTGCCGAGGTTAGCCCGTTGACCAGTGATTTACCGGGCTTTCTGACAATTGCATTCTTAAACATGAAAAATCGATGGCAGAATTACCTGCGATGAATTTTTAGTCCTTATTCCTCTACTCGATGCGAGCTTGATATTTTTTAATAGACGTTAATCGATTTTTGCCAGGATATCAGCCCTGGAAATAATCAGATGCTTGACACCGGCAACCTTTATTTCTTCCCCTGCGTATTTCCCGAAAAGCACCGTATCTCCTACCTTTATTAGTTCTTTTATCTCATCGTCTGTTCCAACGGCAATAACTTTACCCATGCTTGGTTTCTCTTTTGCCGTATCCGGAATAATTATAGAACCTGACTTTTCTTCCTTTTCAATAGGTTCAACCAGAATTCTATCATCTAAGGGTTGTACTTTCATATGTTACCTCCTAAGTTAATTTCTCAATAATTGACACGTGACACGTGAATATCCATTTATTTAACATATTTTGTTGCAATTGTCAATGTAATTCCCGATTCCGCGGCAATTCAACAGTAACAGCAATTCTAATTTTGGAAGTTTCTAATAATATATTCATCGCATAGGGGCTCAGGGGAAACCCGACACACCTGCGGCTATGGTTTTTAAATTTTCCTGAAAAAACAAACATCTTAGAAATCAAAATTAGAATTGCTGGGGTGCCTGGGATATTTAATGTGTTCGTGGTATAATAAAGAAGAATGATTAAAGAGATTCCGATTTTAATTGAAAACGGTACCATCGTCACGGATGAGTCTTCATTCAAAGGCGATATCCTGATCGAAGAGGGCAAAATCAGCGACATCGGCAGCGACCTGCAGCTACCGGGGGGCGGGGTAGAAGTAATCGATGCCTCCGATCTTTATGTGTTTCCCGGCGGTGTCGACGCTCACGTCCACATGGAACTCCCTTTAGGTCAGGGCGTTTTTTCGGCCGACAACTTTGAATCCGGGACCTTTGCCGCGGTTAAAGGCGGAACAACTTCGATAATCGACTTCGTAACACCTGAACGGGGTCAACCTCTTTTACAGGCATTGAAGGAAAGGAAAGAACTCGCGGCTAAATCTCTGTGCGACTATGGTTTCCACATGACTATCACTTCCTGGAACGATAATACTCCCACGGAGATGAAAAAATGCGTTGACAAAGAAGGTATCGCTTCATTTAAATTGTATATGGCCTACCGGGATACAATCGGCCTGGGAGATGCCGCTGTGATAAAGGTTATGGATGCCGCGGCGAACCTTAACGCCTTAGTGATGGTTCACTGCGAAAACAGCGACATTATCGGGTTTCTACAAAAAAAATTTCTTGCAAAAGGAAAAAAATCGCCCGGATATCATCCCCGGTCCCGTCCTCCGGAAGTGGAAAAAGAAGCGGTCGTGAGGGCCTTGATGCTGGCCAAAATGACCAATTGCCCGCTTTATATCGCCCATGTCTCAACCAAAGAAGCGGCGGCCGAGATCGCGGCCGCCAGGGAATCGGGTCAAAAAGTGCTTGCGGAAACCTGCCCCCACTATCTCCTGCTGGATGAGAAAAAATACGGTTTACCGGGATTCGCCGGCGCGGCTTATGTGATGTCCCCTCCCTTGAGAGCCGGAGAGCATGCCGGCGCTTTATGGAAAGCAATAAAGAGCGAAAGTCTCCAGGTAGTATCAACCGATCATTGTTCCATCAATATGAAGGACCGGCAGAAGTTGGGCGCCGGGGATTTTTCAAAAATCCCCAATGGGGTGCCGGGTGTTGAAGACCGGCTCTCGCTGCTTTATACCTATGGCGTCCTGCAGAACAGGATATCTATCAACCAATTTGTAGAGATAACCTCAACAGCCCCGGCGAAAATACTCGGCCTTTATCCTCGCAAAGGGACGATTAAAAGGGGATCCGACGCGGATATCCTGATATGGGACCCCACCAATAAGGGTATTATCTCAACCAAAACCCAGGGTTTCATTTGTGACACCAATATATATGAGGGATTTCCCGTTAAAGGAAAACCACACATCGTTATCACCAACGGCAAAATTGCCTATGAGGATGACATCATAAAATTGGTAAAAGGTTCGGGAAAGTATCTGTCAAGGGAAGCCTTCTTGATGGAGCAATTCTAATCAGGCTTCTTTCTTTTTTCGGATCAACCGTTTGTTTAATGCCTGGCGGGTGATTCCCAAAATAGAAGCCGCAATCCCCTGGTTTCCTTTGGCCCGCTCTAAAGCTCTTTCTATTAAAAACCTTTCCGCCTGCTTTAATGTGGGGAGATCTTTTAATAATTTATCGAAGGTCCGGGCGCCGGAAGTGGAATCGGAAAGGTTTTGACCCGATCTTTCTCTTTCCATTTTCATGATGTTCTTAAAAGTTTCTAAGGAGAGAACGCCCGATTCATGCCTGGAGACCGCATCATAGATAAGGGTTTCAAGTTCCCGGATATTGCCGGGGAAATCATAGGTAGATAAAAGAGTGACAAGTTCCGGCGGCGGGGTGGGTTTCTTTTTCTTTAAGGCATTGGCTGCTTTTTCCAGGAAATGTTCCACTAAGAAAGGGATGTCGTCTGCCCTCTCCCGCAGCGCCGGAATATGAATATGGTGAGCGCTCAGCCTGAAATAGAGATCTTTGCGAATTTTTTCTTCTTTTAGCAGGGATGATATATTTCGGTTTGTCGCTACGATAATGCGCGCGTCGGTCTTTTTGGGCAGATCCGAACCCAATTGATAGTACTCTTTCTCCTGCAGCAGGCGCAGCAATTTAACCTGGGACTGCTGGTTTAAATCGCCGATTTCATCGAGGAAAAGAATGCCCCCGGAGGCCTGGGAGATTAAACCGTCCCGAAAGGAATCTGCCCCGGTGAAGGCCCCTTTTTTGTGCCCGAAAAGGGTGTCGGAAAACATGGTGTCGTCTAAACCGGCCACATTAACGGCCGTAAAATTTTTATAGCCCGTTCCGGAAAGGTAGATTGCTTTCGCAACCAATTCTTTTCCCACGCCGGTTTCGCCGGTAATCAGTACCGGGAAGGGAGAATTCGAAATGACCTCGATATATTTAAAAATCGCGTGCATTTTTTTATTATTGGTGACGATGTGGGAAAAAGCGGATTCTCTTTTTAAGTCATCGGA
>JAGLQA010000426.1 GCA_023137075.1 Candidatus Aminicenantota bacterium | reverse complement strand
AGGAGATAGTGTTTTAAGGACGAGACCTCGTTTTTAAGATCCCCGATCTCCAGGGTCTTTTTGATGGCGGATATTAAGCGGTTTTTTTCAACCGGTTTCAGAAGATAATCGTAAGCGCCGCTTTTCATACACTCCACAGCGGTGGCCAGTTCATTAGTAGCGGTGACGATGATAACCGGTATCTCCGGGTAGTCGCTATTAATTTTTACCAGTATCTCTATCCCGGAGATATAGGGCATGGATAGGTCGAGCACCACTAAGGCCGCCCTGTTTTCGGAAAGAAAAGGCATAACTTTCCGGCTGTCATCCAGGGTAACAATATTTTTAATCCCGGCACTCTTTAACATGACCCTAAAGCTGTACAGAATCCGGACCTCGTCGTCAACCAGGAGAACCGGTAATGAATTAAGATTTATCTCACTCATTTTTCATTATCCTCTTTGTGCAATTCTTCCCTTCCGATGGCCGGTAATTTAACCACTACTTCGGTGCCCCTGTCTAACACGGACTTGATATCTAAAAATCCTTTATGTTTTTTTATTATCGAATAGGAGATATAGAGGCCCAACCCGGTGCCTCCGGTTTTTTTTTTGGTGGTAAAGAAAGGCTCGGTAATTCGTTCGACGATTTCTTTCTTCATCCCTTTACCTTCATCTTTTATTTTGATCAAAATATAACCGGAATCCTTGTCGTAAGAGGACGAGATAAAGACACCATGTTCCCGGCCGGGTAAAGCGTGAAGTGCGTTCTGGATAAGGTTTATAATCACCTGTTCGATTTGCTGGGGATTGCCGGCCACTGCGGGTAGGTTCTCACCGAGGTTCTTTCCGAAAGAGTCGGTGTATTTTTTTACCTGGCCGTCAAGTATCGAAATAGAAAAATCGATGACACCGTTAACATCAATTCGCTCCTGTAAACGGTTATCCACCGGCCTGGAGAACTCTTTTAAACTTTTAATAATGTTCGATATCCTCCGGGAACCTTCGATCGTACCGGACAACATGCCCGGCACCATCTCTTTCAGTTCCGGGAAGGTTAACCCTGCCAGGGAAAAATCACCATACTTATCATAGTAGTCCTGAAGAATTTTTCCCGCATCCTGCCAGATATCCGCAAACATCTGGGCATTTGTCAAAATAAAATTATTAGGATTATTGATCTCATGAGCAATGCCGGAGGCCAGGGTGCCTAAAGAGGTCATCTTGTTGGTCCGGATTAGTTTAACCTGGATTTGTTTTTCTTTTTCTTCAGCTTCTAACTTTTCTTTAATATCCCGGAAGGAACAATAGAGAACATCGCGCCCGCGAATTTTGATCGTCTTGCCCTTCACTCCACAGAAAATATTCCGGCCATCACTTCCCACAAAAGAAAATTGCCCGATTAAAAAATCTTTCCGGGTATGGTCGCATACTATTTTTTTAAATTCTTCAAATTTTTTTTTGTTTTTAAAAAGGCGGGAAAAATCATGTTTTAACTCTTTCTGACCACACCCGAAAAGGGTTTCAGCCGTCAGGTTGGCATCTATACAGGTTAAGGTTTCCGGGTCCAGCAAAATGATGGCATCGTAGTGTTGTTCAAAGATTTCTTTGAACCGCTCCTCACTTTCCCGGAGCTGTTTTTCTAATTGAATTTTTTCTTCTGTCTCAAAATCGACTAATTTAGCAAGCATCCCACGTAATTCCTCAACATCAGAAGAGAGATCTTCTTTCGTTCTTTTCCCTCCGAAAGCTTTGTTACCCATTTTATTTACCTCTGTTACCAGTATATTCTATAACATATTGCAGACAAATAAGCAATTTAAAAAAAAGCCGCCAAGGGCCAATCACTTCTATTTATAGGCCTCCTTTAGTTCCTTTTTTAAATCTTCACTGATGCTTTTTTGCGCATCGATTCGCTCCCAATAGTCACCTGCTCCCACTACCGGTGAATCTAGCCGGATGCGATCCACCATGCGGATACCCCGGGCCCTTATTATCATATCCAGTGATTCATATTTGTCCTCATCATCCATTTCGTTATCCAATTCGATGCTAAAGGGTTCTTCTCTTACGACTCCTAAGGATCGAAAATGGGCCAGTTCTTGCCCGATTTTTTCCTTGAAGGCATTCAGGTCCGACATGGCTTCGGTGAGGGCGGCCGCGGCAGATTGAAAGGTCAACCCCTGGAGCACCGAGCCGGGCATCTGAACATGAAGCGCTTTCGGAACAGAACCGATTTCAATGAATTCTAACGGATTTTCCGGATCGGCGTGTAATTTTTCCATTAGTTCCCTGTCTCCATACCGGGCAATGCCGTGTACCGTCACCAGGCTGATTTCCAACTCATTTGACCGGATGAGCATTTCGTAAGGATCGTCCTCGGTTCCCGGAATAACCAGCAGGTCTGCGCCAGGGCCGATGGCCGGATCAAACCAAGATAGGGATGCCAGGAAACGATTTTGGCTGCCTCTGAAGTGACTGCCCGTACCAGGCGTTCCGCGGAGAGTTCCACTCCCTGGCGCCGGGATTCGATTTGAGCGACTTTGAGCTCCTGCAGCAGGTTTTTGCCACCTGAAGGCGCCCAGTCACAGCCAATGGCAAAAGAAGCTCCTGATTCTAAGAGTGCCTGGAGATTTATCGTTTGGCCATATAGCAGCATGTTACTAAAGGGAGACCACACGATCTTACTGCCTTTGTCGGCCATCAATTTGTAGTCTTCAGGGTGCAAGCCCAGGGCATGGATCGCCACTAAGGATTCGGCGACCAGGTCGTTGTTCACCAGGTTGAGAAAATGCCGGCGGGATCCGGCATCCACTCCTTCGCTTAGATGATAAAAATAAGCCTGGCGGTTTTCAAGCTGGCGGCGGAAGTTTTCTATTTTATAGGGTTGCATCCACAGATCCATGATAGTGCCGCCGGCCTCAGGTAAACGGTCGTCATCGGTTTCTTCTATATTACGGATAGATCCTTGAAAATAGCTTTTCTTGAACCCGTTCCTGGTTTTGATACCCTGGCCGGTGGTAATGCCCCCGATCAAGGATTTGGCTTCCACGTAACGAACGATGGCTTTCGCGGTCGGGGCATATTTGGATAAAAGTTTGGCAGGTTCTTTTACTTCTGCCGCATATTCTCCACTCCGCTGCCATTGGGATCGATTCCCATACTTTTTAGGCACCTTCCAGAGGGGAAACATATTATAGGCCAGGTGGTTGTGCAGGTCGAGCATGCCGGGGTAAATGGTGCCGCCGGTTTCGATAACCGGCACATCGGCAAAGGCCGGCGGACGCGGCATATCTAACGGTCCCACAGCTTCGATATTCCCCTGTCGCACAAACACATTTCCCTTCGCGATAACTTCCCCGGCCTCATTCATGGTAACGATACGTCCCTGCAAAATATAGGTAGGGCCAATGTCTTCATCTACTACCCTGGGCATCAATTGGGGCAGTGGCGCAACCCTTCGTTTTAACACAGTCCGGCCTTCGCTGTCCCCGGAAGCATCTTCTGCCTTGAAGTCCCCGGATGCCGCTCCCGGCACCGGTAATGTCACGGTTCTCATCCCTGCCACCGCCGCGGCAATCAGCATGCCCGGGTCAATACCGGCAAATACACACCGCCCGGCGGGAATATCCGCGACAGCAGCAGCCACTTTAAAAGCACGATGGTCCGGACCCCGGTCTAATAGATCCGTCACTACGATAAGCTCTTTGTTAAAAAGCCCGAATAAACCCAGTTCTTCCAACTGGCGATTTAATTCCCGCCGGCTGCCGAAGCGAGTATGTGTGATAATACCCTTTGCGCCTTCCACTCGCTTAAATAAATCTTCGATCCCAATTTTTTCCCGGATTCCCGTGGGTGTCACCCGTACCAGGGCATCCCATTCAAAGAATAAAACCTTCGCGTTTTTGGAAAAACTCTCTTTTTCACTCATTTTCACGCTCCTCCTCTTTTTAAATTAGCGTGACAAAAGGGATTTTATATGAAAATTTTCAAAAAGATCGACAATCATCACAACCCTATTATAGAGGAAAAGGTATTTTGTATCAAGTGGGACAGGTAATTCATTGTTCTCATTCTCTTTTATCATCTTTAAAAT
>JAGLQA010000425.1 GCA_023137075.1 Candidatus Aminicenantota bacterium | reverse complement strand
TCGGAGTTCTCGGACGGCCTGTTGAGACGCGACCCCGAATGCTTTATGGTTTATTGTTGAAATCCACTTTGATTTACTGTAGAATAAGCCTTAAAAAATAAATGTTGAGAATCTTTCATGTACAAAATAATATGGGATGTCGGAACAAACGGTATAATATTAACGGATAAAATAACCACAAATAGAACTACACCACCGAGGCCGGTTTTTTTCGAAGAACTTGATTTGCTTGGGCTAAACAAGTATTGGGCGTATCCCGCATCTGAAAATCCACTGCTATGGGCTGTGGATCGCAGATATTTTTATAAAGGAGAGATGATTGCGGAAATCAAAGGCGGTAATGTTTTCGAAGAACCTCAAATGTTATTAACCGATGATGGGAAGCAGCTAAAATTGAATCCAATCGATATAGATGCTGTGGTTGAAAAAAATAAAGATGCTATTTTTGTTTTAGAAAACGAAGCGATGGATTTTATCGAGCATACATTTAAAATATATCGCAGGGAACAAAACAAAGTTGATATGTTTGTGGCTTCATTCAGTAGCGGAAAAGATTCGCAGGTAATTTTAGACCTGGTAAGCAGGATAATTCCACCTGACGATTATATTGTTGTCTATTCTGATACGGATATGGAACTCCCATCTTCAATTGCTACATATCATAAAACGAAAGAAATCTATCAATCATTATATCCCGGGTTAGAATTTCACCTTGCAAAAAACGAACACGGAACACTTGAGTATTGGAAAAAATTCGGGGCTCCCAGCAGGATGCATAGGTGGTGCTGTTCTGTAACAAAAACGGCTCCTTTCGGGAGACTGCTTAAAAACATTCATTCGACCGGAAAACAACCGGTCGTATTGGTTTTCGAGGGAGTCAGGGCTGAAGAGAGTACGCAGCGGGGGCAATACAATAGGATCGGTAAAGGGGTAAAGCACGCCACAAATATTAATGCTAGACCGATTTTATACTGGAACTTAGCAGAAGTATATCTCTATATTTTTTATCGGAATCTCCCTATCAACCAGGGATATAGGGATGGATTGTCTCGAGTAGGATGCGGTGTTTGTCCATTTTCTTCATCCTGGTCGGAATTTATCCTGAAAAAAACACACCCGGATTTAATGGATAAGTACCTGCAAGTGATTGATGAACAAATTAAGGGAATGGGCGTAAAAGATAGAACCACCTACATTAAAGAAGGAAAGTGGAAGACGCGTTCAGGTGGAAGAGGACTTGATATCGGAAATTCAAGGTTAGACATAATAAAACAAAAACCCGATTTTGATGTTATACTAACAAACCCAAATGAAAATATTTTTGAATGGATAAAGGCAATCGGAGAAGTTATCTTTAAGGAAGAAAATGGAAAGATTTTCGGAGAGATAAAAATTAAGAATGAAATTTTTAAATTCTCTCTCGAGCAAAGCAATAAAACTAATAATATAAAATTGAAATTTATTGTGATGGACTCATATCGAGACCCGATTTTCATTAATAAACTTAAAAAAATCGTATATAAAACAACTTATTGTATCCATTGTGAATCCTGTGAAGTTGAGTGTCCGTCCGGCGCCTTATCAGTTGTGCCGGCAGTAAAAATTGACATGAACAAATGTTCCCACTGTGGTAATTGTTTTAATTTTACCGAAAAGGGTTGTTTGATGGCAAAATCGATAAGTGTTTTTGAAGGAGGAATCAAAATGACAAGAACATCGGGAATCGATAAATATTCAGGTTTCGGATTAAGAGAAAAGTGGCTGCGGGGTTACCTGAACAATATCGACAATTGGTTCGAATCCGATAATTTATTAGGTTCTAAACAGGTACCGGCAGTCATTAACTGGTTAAGAGATGCGGAGTTTTTAAACCGGGAAAATAAAGAACCGAATCGGATCGGATTAAAATTAAGAAATAAGGTTGCCGAGGATTTTAATTTCGTCTGGGAAATAGCCTGGGTAAACATGTATTACAACTCGGTCATAGTAAAATGGTACGTGGATGAAATAAATTGGGGAGATTCCTATCCGAAAAAGGATTTGCTTGCTATCCTGCAAAATTCCTTTCAAAACATGAAAGAAAGAACCTTATCCAATGCTTTAGGTGCATTAGTTAATACTTTTGACGAGAGTCCCTTAGGATCGGTTTTAAAGATCGGTCTGATCGAAAAGAAAGGCAAAACGATAAAATTAGTGAAGAAAAAAGGGACCGATACGATTCATTCCATTTCAGTTGCCTATGCTTTGTATCGCTTTGCAAAAGACAAGTCTCGATACAGCTTTACCGTAAGCGATTTGTATAAAAAAGGACAGGAGGGAGGACCTTACAAGCTCTTCGGTATCTCCAGGGAGAAATTTGCTAACATTCTCAGAACACTGCAGGAGAATAAAAATAAAATTATCTGGGTTGACCTGGTGGCAGGCCTTGATAATATCTCTTTGAGAGAAGATGTAGACTATATTGAAGTTTTGAATTTATTAATGGAGAATTAAGTCATGAAATATTCGGATTTAGTAGAACTCCAGGGTTATTTCCAACCGAATTACAGTATGGAAAACGAATCCCATGATTATTGGAAACAATTTATTCCCAACGAGCAGTTTTACGATATTTTACAAATTACCATGACGGCCCTGACATCCCCGGAGCCCAAAGATAAAAAATCCATATGGATACAGGGGACTTATGGTACCGGCAAGAGTCATGCGGCAGCAGTCATAAAACATCTGCTGTGGAATGAGATTGATGCAATTGAAGATTATTTAACATCTTTCGATAAAGTCCAATTAAGCGAGAGGATAAAAAAATACAGAAGGAAAAACAAGATCATACCTGTCGTTCTGGTTGGAATCGGCAGTATAACCGATAACAGGACATTCGCTTTTGAAATTGAGAAAGCGGTGAAAAAATCATTGGACCGTTTAGGAATTTCGCTTCAAACCAAAAGTAATTTTGAAAGAATGATCGATAAAATAGAAAACAGTAAGTATTATAATTGGGATGAAATAATAAAAGGGAATCAAGAGCTAAAGAATATTGTTAAAAATAAAGAAGACATAGCCCGGAAACTCAAAGAAAATGATGTCGATCTGCTGTGTACCCTGGATGATATATTCAAGAGAGAGCATACCCATTTTTCTCATGAAAAAATAGCCGAATGGTTGACTGAAGTGGCAGATGAGATTGTTAACAGCGGCAAAGCTTCGGGACTGATGATCTTCTGGGATGAATTCACTCCCCTTTTAGAGATACAGAACAGTAGTGCGATTGTAGAACAAATTCAAAATACAGCGGAACTCAGCCGAAATAAAAACATTTACCTGTATCTAATCAGCCATAGAGATCCATCACAGGCCAACCTTTCTCAAGATGATATCAAAAAAATTAAAGACAGGTTTCATGAAAAATACTACACCATGGATCCCGTTACCACCTATCATATAATGTCCGCTTCCATCAGGAAAAAAAATAGAGAAAGTTGGGAAGAACAAAAAGAAAAGGTTTTTAAAAACAATGAGAGTTTGAACGGATTGATTGACCGGATATCCGACACTCATAGTGCCCCGGTTAAAAATAAATTACATGACTTATACCCCATCCACCCATATTCCGCCTATTTATCCGCCTTTATTTCCCGCTATTTAGGATCAACGAATAGGAGTATTTTCAATTTCCTCTACGATCAAGAGAAAGGTTTTGCTAAGTTTATTACCAATGAAGTAAAAGATGACCTATTCCTTACACCTGATTATTTATGGGATTTTTTCATCGCTGAGTTTGAAAACCAGGCAAAGTTTTCCCAGGTCCTGGAAAAATATCACCACTATGAAAAAAAATTGCAGCAGGAAGGAGATAGCTTTCTGTGTGTTTTTAAAGGAGTATTGATATTAAACATACTATTCAACCTGGTTCAAATCGGCAGCGGTGAAAACATCCTGGTTAACCCTTCCCGTGATAATATTAAATCCCTATTTTCAGGAACAGGTATTGAACCGGGTGTAGATTCTGTCCTGAACCATATCGATTCTCACGAGATAATTCAAAAGAATCCCGACGACTTATTTCTCGTAGCCTTTGCCGATCTCCCCCATAGAGAAGTAGAAGCGGAGAAGGAAAAAATCAGGTCCCAATATGATAATGTGACAAAAATTATCGGAGTCGGAGAATCGAAAGAACAATTTGAGTCAATTTTCGACAATGTCCTCAGGGCAAAAGAGATAGTTTTCTTTCCATGTTCTTTCGATTATGACTATCTTCTGAAACAAAAACTAAATAAGGCTTTTCGTGGCAATTTCACCCTGCATATAGCTGTATTCTTGTTAAAAGATGAGGGCGAAAAGACGAAGACCATCGATCTGTTAAAAAGGCTAACAAAAGACAAAGAATTTGCGGATATAATATTCGTGATTCCGGATGAACCTTTTACCGGGAAAGAATACTCCCGTTTTATCGAATATATGGCAAAGAGCAATGTTAGCCACAACCACAACTATGACGAACATGCTGTTACTCTTGTAGATAATGCGAAAAAGACAGTTCTCGGATGGCTTGGCAGAATCCGCGGCCGGTATCTTTCTGTTTTTATGAAAAACTCAACCCGGCAGGAGTTGGTTAGCAAAATCGGCGATATCGTCAACGATGAAATTGCTCCGCTTCTATTCAGATCAGGAATAGATGCTATCGAGGGTGTCAGGAAGAACGCCAATATATGGAAACAACAGGTTACAAGAACTGCTCTTGACATATTCTTTTCTGCTCCTTCCCGGTCACACCTGGAAGATAAAACAACTCAGACCAATTATAAACCCTTACGGTTTATATTGAAAGATGCAAATGGAGAATATATCGTAGATTGCGATTTAAGATTAAAAGAAGATTCCACGTCAAACCTTCCTTTATATCAAATAACACGCAAAGTTGAAGAGAAGTTTAAGAAACTCGAAATAGAAACTCATTTTGATTTAGAAGCCGAACTTGAATTCTTAACAAAACCACCCTACGGGATATACACCAATATGCCTAATATGGCACTGTTGGGATTTATTTTGAAAGCATACAATGGTAAGCTCTACGAATTGAGCACCGGAAAACCTTTGGAAAATACGATTATGATTGATAAACTCATAGAGTTGTTTGAATTCTGGAAAAACGGTAAAGGCCGGGAAAAATTGATGGTCAGGTTCGGCTCCGAGGAAGAGAGGGAGTTGATAAGATTATTAATCGATATCTTCAAATTTGGAGAAGTAGAAGGTTTAAACGATGCCCGCTGGAAAGTAAGCAACCATATTAAGAATGTGGGTTTTCCAATATGGGCGTTAAAATATTATACAAGCGAAAAAACCATAAAAGAATTTGCCGATGCAGTATTCAAGCTGGTTAAATCCGTTGATAAAGAGATCAAGCAAAAGGAGATAGCTGAAATTTGCACTATTTTGGAAGACAATTTATTCGATATAAGATTAGCAATCAAAGATGATAATTTAAGGACCGGTTTTAACGTTTTTCTTAAAAGTGTTGAAAACGCCGAGATATCGGATGAAGATATATCCGATGTGATCGAATATTTACATAAAAATTTGCAGGAAGAAGTAGCCTTCTGGGAAGAAGATAAAGTTAGTTCTGAAGTTATAAAGTGGAGGCTGCAAAAAATCCAGAAGAACCGGGAGAATACTTACCCCGGCTCTCAAGGAAATGACACCGGGGATTACACTGGGAGCACCGGTTATACCAAAGACGAGCTAAAAATCTCACAGGAAAAAGCCATCGAAAAAATCGAATCTTTCACAGGAGATTTACATTCCTTAAAGCAAAAATTGATAAAGATTATCGAAGAGAATGCCGGAATCTCACCCACAATTGAAAAGTATTTTTAAAAAGTTTGAACATGCCTATTTTTAATAATATAGATGAATTGCTTGTTGAAATCGAAGCAGACAAAAGCCCGCTAAAACCGCTAAACCGGCGGTTCGCTGTCCGTTTTATTTTTCTTTATTCCTTTTCCACCCTTAAAGAATTGGTGGTCCGTTTAGTAGAAAATGGAGTGGAAAAACTTGAATTGGGGAGTCAACTTCCCCATGCCGACGGCTGGTTCACCAAAGATACATTGATACAATCCATTGAACGAATAGAGAAAAGCAGCATCGTATTACCATTCTCGGAAGTAGCCAGGTTTTTTGACAAAGAAAATTTCAGGAATCTATTTAACCGGTTAGCGATAATAGACAATTCGGGGCTCGATCTTCGGAGAAGGATTTATTTACCTTTAATCGGTCTTAAAGAGCGTTTTTATAGAGATTTTTTTGAAGGATTTTACCGCAAAGATGAATGCGCTCCTATATGGGAAATTCACGAAACTAATTTCGACGCCATTGAAGTTTTCGTCTATGATAAACCTATTGAAATTGCCGAGAACTTTCCCAAACCGGTAATACCAAATGCCACGGAGTGGCTCAATATATGGAAAAATCCGGCAAACCCATCATTCCTCTGCTTTTCAGAAAGCTTGTGTTATTATTTCAAGAATACCTTACCGGATCAAATTTTCGATATAAAAAAGATCGATGATAAAAAAGATTTTATAGAAACAATTTTTAACCTCGAAATACCCATTCCATACGATCCCACCGATGACCGTTATTGGGATATTTTAATCTTGAAATCCGTTTCAGGGGGCTTTGAATCATTCCGGGAAATAGTAAAAAAAGAATTAAATCTATCAAAAATAGAGCAAAATACTATCATAAAATTATGGTTGGAAAACAAAGACGATTTTAAGAGGTGGCTGCTTAAAGGTGTTGTTTTAAGCCGGGAAGATTGGCAGGAGACCTATTTGTACAAAGCATTCGAGAGACTTGAAGGTGTTGAAGATGCTGCATTACTAAAAAACTTCTGGCTTTCTATTTTCGATCTCGATAGCCCTAATAAATATATCCGGGAAAGAGAGCTGCTTCTTAAAATTGCTTATAAAACGAAAAACATTCCACTTTCACGGGAATTTGAAAACAAAATCGAATCACGACTAAACGAAATAAAAGAGATTCAAAAAAGGATAAATCTATTAACCGGCATACTTCCCTTTGAGAAACGGATGCTGCTCGAAACCCGAACTTCCGGTAATTTAAAAAACCTTGAACTAATCGAAGAAAAATATCCTCATCTTCACTATTATGCAGCCGACCCGAATTTTGACGACCTGGAAGAAAACTGCCTTTGGGTAAAAGAATACTTTAAAGAATATAAAACAGCCAAACTCTCAAACCGCTTCACCGAAAACATTCAAAGTCAAATTAATAAGCTTAACCACGACGAAAGTAGTTTTTATAACTGGTATTACAGTTTTCCTTCCGTTAGAGAATTATTGACAATATATAAACCGGATAAAATTATTTGCATAGACGCTTTAGGTGTTGAATGGGTTGCATTAATCGAAAATATCCTCGAACAAAAAGGTTACCACATCGAAAAAAGAATAATAGGTAGGGCGAACCTGCCCACCATAACCGAATTCAATAAATTCGAAGGTGATTATATCCGTGATTTTGATAAACTCATTCACGACTATCATTTTTCCTATCCCCACAGTATCATTACGGAGATCGACAAAGTTGTAGACATTATAGACAAGAATGTAGTTTTAGATAAAGACAAAAGGGCAGCGATTATTTCAGATCATGGGCTGTCGTCCCTGGTAAGAATAGGTTCCAGGCAAAAGCACAATTTCGAAGAAGCGAAACATGACGGCAGGTATATATCTATCCCTACCGGGAAACACTTATCCGGTGGCGATGATTACATAATCCATGAAAACGATTCGCCGGAAGGTAATCACAAAAAATATATGCTCGCTTCAAAACATAATTCGCTTAACAAAAAACCCAGTAGGGAAGTTCACGGTGGTTGTACACCGGAAGAAGTTTTAGTCCCGGTAATCATCATATCTACTAAAATAAGCACTCTTGAAACAAAGGAATATAAAATCCAACCTCTCAACTTTACGGTGCAAAAAAAAGACCCGGTTATTTCTATAGAGATCGATCCGAATCCTACAAAAAGTCCATATTTACGTGACGAGTCAGGCAAAAGAATCAACTTGAAGTACAATCCGGGGAAAAATAGATGGCAAACAGGATTCCATAATTTTAAACCCGGTAAACATACTTTTGAATTATCCATCGACAGCTTGCGGGAAAAAGTAATTGTTGAAATAACATCGGGTTATATAGAGGAGAAATTATTTTGAACGAATTAGAAGAAAAAATCAAAAAAGTATTCCCTGACGAATCCGTCTATAAAACAGCAGAACGGTATAGAGTTTTCTCCGGAAAAAATTTACCCTCATTTATAAAAGACTGGTTAATCAAAAAATTTACCGACGAATATGGAGACCTTGATAAAGAAGGATTATCGAGATTTCTTGACGACCATATCCCCCAAAAGGACAGTGCGATAAAAAACAGGTTAAGAACTCATCGCGAAGAAGTTACCCTGCTTACACGTTTTATCGTCGAGACAGATATAAAGAATGACCGGTTAAAATTTTCGATCCCCGATTTAGGCATCAAAGCCAATGAAGGACGAATTCCCGATTACATATCGAAAAAACACAAAGAATTAAAAGATGGTGAGATATGGGGAGTAATTACACTAACCTATATCCCACCCGAAGGAATGGAAAAAGGAGTAATCGACCTAATCGATTTCAAACCCTTCAAACCCTACACCGTGGATATCGATTACTTTAGAGAAGCAAGAAAAGAATTTACTATCGAAGAATGGATAAATGTATTGATTAAATCTATGGAGTATAATCCCGGTGGATTTAGTTCTCTGACACAAAAAATCCTCTTCCTCAGTCGCCTGCTGATATTTATCGAACCACGCTTGAATATGATCGAGCTTGCCCCGAAAGGTACCGGCAAATCATACGTTTTCGGGAATCTAAGTAAATATGGCTGGCTTATTAGCGGAGGTATCGTATCGAGAGCGAAATTATTTTATGATGTGGCAAGAAATGCAATGGGAATTATTACAATGTATGATTTTGTTGCAATGGACGAGATTCAGACCATAAAATTTTCAGACTCAAACGAACTAAAGGGGGCCTTGAAAAGTTACCTGGAATCAGGAGTATTCACGGTTGCAAAAGTTCGGCAATCATCCCCGGCAGGTGTTATTCTTATGGGCAATATTTCACTAAATGAGCACAAAAAACCGGTAAGGAAAAATTACTTCCATGAACTCCCTGAAGTTTTCCGCGAATCTGCGTTATTGGATCGTTTTCATGGCTTCATCGAAGGTTGGAGATTACCGCGAATATATGAGGGACTAAAAATTAAAGGATATAGCCTTAACGTTGAATATTTCTCTGAAATTTTGCATACATTGAGGGAATCATCGATATACTCAACTATTTTTAGCGATCTGGTTGACATTCCCAAAAGTGCCGATACCAGGGACACCACTGCAATAGAAAGGTTAACGACTGCTTATTTAAAATTATTCTTCCCCCATGTAAAAAGCATCAATGATATAGACAGGAATGAATTTAATAATTTTTGTCTTTTGCCGGCCATAGAGAAACGCCGGATTATCAAGGAGCAAGCATATCTGATGGACCCGGAATTTAAGAATACGGCGATGCCCGACATCAAATTAAAAGAGTTTTAGGGAAAAATTGGGCCAAATCAAAATTTCAAAGTTCCGTTCCCGTGGTTCCGAAATGGATTATTCAGCGGTGTCCCAGATGGTGAAACGGTTTGTCCTGGAATCGAAAGAGAATGATAGAATCAAATCGATGATTGAGAAATTGCAAGAAAAACTAAAAAAAAGCTGAATGTAAATCGATTATATCATGAAGAACCGGGCTTCGCAAATTGATGGGCAGCGCCGCG
>JAGLQA010000424.1 GCA_023137075.1 Candidatus Aminicenantota bacterium | reverse complement strand
GATGATTACGTGCTGCTGAAATCCGACGGTTCGCCCACCTACCACCTTTCGGTAGTCGCCGATGACAGCAGTATGGAAATAAGCGATGTCATCCGCGGTGACGACCACATATCCAATACCTTCAAACAGGTGTTATTATACCGGGCCTTAAACCTGAAACCGCCCAAATATACCCACCTGCCCTTGATCCTTGGAAAAGATAAGAAGAAATTGAGTAAACGGCACGGCGAAACCTCCGTGTTGGAGTTTAAGAATAAAGGCTATCTACCTGAAGCCATTATAACCTATCTCTCGCAACTGTCCCGGCTGCCCGGCGATGACCGGCAGATATTTTTCATGAAAGAGTTGATCCGCCGGTTCGATATGCAAAAATTATCGAAGAACAATCCTGTTTTCGATTATGATAAGCTGCGTTTTTTAAATTCCCGGGCAATCCGGCAAAAAGACCCCGAAGAGATATACAACCTCTTGAGCGAAGACCACGAATTCGCGGCCGCTTTTGCCGAATTTTCTCTTAATAAAAAGGTGGCTCTCATCGAATTGGTAAAACCCCGTATGAAAACCCTGCCGGAATTTAAAGAGAAGTTTGATATATATTTAAATAAAGAAGGGTTGGACTACCGGGAAAGCGAATTAGAAAAGATAAATATGCGTGACCGAAAAGTCTCACAAGAACACCTTGATTTTTTCCTGGGAGAATTGGAACCGGTCACTCTGTTTACCGGTGAGAATGTAGAGGAAGTCTTGAGACAGTGCTCCGAAAAATTAGGTGTAAAGGCGGCCGAATTGATACATCCGCTGCGGTTTGCGCTGACATCCGAAACCGTCAGCCCATCTATTTTCGAGGTGTTTGGCTTTTTGGGAAAAGAAGAATCGATCAAGCGGATCAAAAATTTTATCGCCTATTTAAATTAACATGTTTTTCCCAATCAAAGATTACAATCCCACGCAGCGGGTTTCTTATTTAACCATCCTGCTAATCGTCGCCAATGTGGCCGTGTTTATGTACCAGGCTGTATTTTCCGATTTAAATGTCCATATAGCAAAAAATGCCCTGGTCCCCTGGGAGATTGCCCATTTAAAAACCATTAAGCAGCCCATCGGTTATACGATCGAACAGGACCGGGATTTCCCCTATAGGAAGTACATATACCGGAAACTCTCACCTTTTGTGAGCCTGATATTTTCGCTGTTTATGCACGGTTCTTTTTTGCATCTATTCGGCAACATGCTCTTTTTGTGGATTTTCGGGAACAATATCGAAGATTACTTAGGGAGGATGAAGTTTCTGATTTTCTATTTTTTAGCGGGAATCGGCGCCAGCCTGGCTCATGTTATATTTAATTTGAACTCGACTGTGCCGGTAATCGGCGCCAGCGGGGCCGTATCCGGAATTATGGGCGCTTACCTAATATTATATCCGAAAGCCTATGTGCGCACCCTGGTTTTTATCTTTTTCTTTATTACCTTTGTGGATATTCCCGCCTTCGTGTTTCTATTGGTCTGGTTAGTGTTTCAATTTTTCTATGCCGGCGGCCAAAGCGGTATTGCCTGGCTCGCCCATGTGGGAGGGTTTTTTGTTGGCATAATTTTAATAAAAGTTTTAAAAAAAAAGCAGCCCGTCTTCGAAATCATAGAGTAATGGAAAAGATAAAAGCCTTTTTTACCTCCGCGGCGCGGGGAGCCGTAGAAGACACTGCGTGCCATCTCGAAGGTCTACACAAGTGAGGAAATAATGTTCGGTTTTCTAACAAATTTGTCCGGGGTATTAGTAAAAAGAGGAGGGGGGCTGATTGTATTTTTTGTTACGCTCTACTGCGGCAGCGCCGGTTTAGGGATTGTTTTATTGAGTGCACTTTTCATTGTTGTTCTCGAACACTTTTTCCATTTTTTTGATAAGAGACGATTCACTCCTTACATACTTATGTTTCTCTCGCCCCTGCTGCTGTTCCATTACTCATCCATCACGGATTTCAGAATCCGGGCCCTCTGTTTTCTCATGCTTACTTACATCATTACGGCAGCCCTCACTCCCGCAGCAAAAAGACTGAAACTCTCTTTCGGCAAGGCGAAACTTTTTTTTATCTGGCTCACAGCTTTTGCTATTTTCGCGCCGGCATCCGTGGTTCTTTATATGCAGGGGATTCATCTCTCCGGGGATGAACCCCATTATATCATGATAACCCAGAGTATCGTCGAGGACGGGGACTTCGATTTAAAGAACAATATGGAAGAGAAAACCTATTTTAAATACCTGCCCGTAGAGATACGCTTCCACGGCGGTGAATATAAGGGCAAATATTACTCCTTTCATACCCCCGGGGTTTCCTTTTTGTTAATCCCCTTTTATTGGCTTTTTGG
>JAGLQA010000423.1 GCA_023137075.1 Candidatus Aminicenantota bacterium | reverse complement strand
CTTTATTAATGCTTTCTTTGCTCTTGGGCTCTTTATGGTGCTGGAAATAACGTTTCCCCGCAAGAGAATTACGTCCTTCTGGCTCTTTTCCCTACTCATATTTCCACTGGTTTTTCATGCGGTTCATCTATACCCGGAACTCCCGGCAGCCACCCTGATGATGTTTGGTTTTATATTTGCCTTTTCCGAAAGAAAGAATCTTCTCCTATCCGGTCTTTTCCTCTCGCTTATTCCCTGGTTTCATGTCAAGTACATCCCGGCCCTGTTGTTTTTAACACTAATTATCATCTTCAAGCAGCACGCGGCGGAACCATCTCAGAAAGTAAATGATCCGGGTGACCACACCCTCCCCCCAAGAAAGTTCTTCGAGATGGCCCGCAGGGCTTTTCGGAAAAGTTTTTGGTCCCACCTTTTTACAAAAAGGTGGGTTAAAGAAGCCAGTGTAAAGCAAACCTGTCTCTTTTTCCTATTTCCGGTAATTAGCCTAATTTTGTTAATGGTATACTCCAAAAGCCTGTATGGTTCGTTTAATCCAGCCAACATATTTCCCAGTGAAGGATATTTTGCCGTACCCATACTGGCGAGGGTACGCACCCTGTTTGCCTATTTTTTCGACCAGAGAGACGGGTTGTTGCTTTACGCACCCCTATTTTTCCTGGCCTTTTTTGGTCTGAAGCGAAAGTTTCCCTTTCGCGGCATTTTGTCGTGGACAGCCGTTATATATATCCTCTTTCATGCCAACACCACGCTCAGGGGCGCCTATTCCCCGGCCGGAAGGCCCCTGATTTTTGTAAGTTGGATTTTCATTATCCTGATCGTCAATTTTTATTATACCCTCGAAGAGAGGCAGCAAGGGAAAACTCTTTTCAAATTATTGTCCGGTTTGTCTATTTTTGTCCTGGTCTGGCTTTTTTATTATCCCCTGTTTGTATATCAGCCCGTATTTTCGGTAACCACGGAGCGGGCCTCGGGTTTACTTACTTTTTTCGGCGGCAGTTACATCAACCTGTCGCCCCTGTTCCCTTCTTTTTTAAGCATCTCGAATTGGAATTACCCGACCAATTATGTCTGGTTAGGTTTTTTTGTTTTCCTGCTTTTCCTTTATTATGTGCCGTCTCTTAAAGCGCCCTTTCGTCGTTTGCCGAAGATGTGGGAAAAGGTCGTCTCTTTCCTGTTATTCTTGCTACTTGCTTTCCTGTTGTGTTTTTATCCCCACATCCATCTAATCGGTCAAAACAAATTTTCCAATAAGAAGGTTGCTTTTTTTAATAACTCGAAGAATTTTTACTATATTGAAGGAAGGGAAGTTTTTCGTATCAAAGCCGGCAATAAATACGACATCTATTTCGATTTGAAACGGAAGGGAGAAGACCGGGTACAATTTCGATTTTTGAATACGGATCAGGTTGATGTGACGGTACGCAACGGCAGTCGATTACTATTCCAATCACAGGAAAAAAAAGAAGGAACCTTTTCTCTCCGGTTGTCGAAACTTCGCAAGATGAAGGTAAAGAATAAGCTAGTGGCCCATATCGGCATCGAAACCGCCCCCTCCGCCAGCAAAGACAACCCCTTCCTCTTCCTCAAGATCGAGTAGCCTTACTCTTGCAAATCTTATTGATATCCCGAAACACTGTAGGGGCGTGTCCTTGCGACCGCCCAGGAAAGATTTGATGGAAGTTTTCACTTTATTTTTCAAAATTTATCAAATTTTTATAAAAACCGGCAAAGCAACCCGGATTCTTCACATGATCATTGAAAGATAAAATATGCTTCGGATCGATCTTATGGATAAAAAAATCTCTTTTTCTCTTGATTATAGGGTAAATGTTGCTTATAATGGAAGATTGGTGTCATGTATGGATTTCTGTTCAGGAGTAATACGGAATGGCTTCGCCTCATATATCGTTAAACGAAAGAATCGGACAAATTTTATCAAAGGAGAGAAATATGCAAACAACATTAAAAAAATCAACCACTTTTTTACTTTCAATTACAGCAATAATTTTTACGGCCTTTGTCGTCGGTCAAACCTGGGCCAATGCTTCCGAAGCGTCCTTAAACGATGATCTAAGCAAGAAGATTCACCATCTCAATGAGTTGAAAATGAAACAGCAGTTTCCGGCCAAAATGATGAACACCTTAAATGAGGCGTTAGCCGAGGGCGGTTGGTTTACGAAGCTTGACTACAGTGGTACGAATTTAAGCGCAGCAGGATTCGCCCGCTCGAATGACCAGGTGGCTCAATTCCTGACCACGCTCAAGAAGCCGGGTGGAATCTTATACAATGGGATGCTGCTGAGCAGCACGAAGTTCAGTGAAGGAGGCCGGGATAAGTTTTTTTTTCGGGCCAACTTTTCATGTAAGACGGCAAGCGCCGGTAAAAACAGCAAGAAAAAGGTAAACGACAAGGTCCTGGCGAACCTGGAAAGGGGATTGGCGAAAAAAAATGACGTGAGGGGAATCGTGGAGAAGATCGAGGCAATGTTGTCGGATTCGCAATTAAAAATCACACAATGGACATCGGCGCCTTCGCTCAGCCGGTCGGTTTACGGCGAAATTTCACAGAAAGTCGATTTACAGGGAAATTACCACAACCTGACTTCCTTCTTTAATAATTTAGCGAGAATGGATAAAGTTGTCACCATCAATGAATTGTATGTCGAATCCCAATCTCTGACCGAAGGAGACTTTACCGTTACGGCCAGGTTCATTTTTTCTCTTTTCATTAAGGATATGGGAGAATAATCAGGCGGT
>JAGLQA010000422.1 GCA_023137075.1 Candidatus Aminicenantota bacterium | reverse complement strand
CAGCAATTCTAATTTTGACTTATAAGATGTTTATTCTTTCAGGAAAATTTAAAAACCATACCCGCAGGCGTGTTGGATTCAAATTTTGTTAGGGTGACTGTAATCTTGTTGGAATTGCCGGATGACCGGCCAGGTGCCTAAATCCCGGTAGGAATGGAGCGGGATGGCACCGGCGGGGTGGAAGGGTTGCTCTTCAAGGGAAACGGGGCGGTGCCGCACAGACCCGACCAGGAAATGGTAGAGAGATTTACCAACCTCTTTCCGAAAAGCGTAACAGCCCCAGAAACCAATGTATTTTTCGAATGAATCAACCGGCTTATCCTGGAAAGCCGTTACTATATCCTCTTCCACCCGGAGGGCGCCTACTTTTTTCAATACGCGAGGGTGGCTGCATTTTACCCAGCCGAATACCACCTTATGCACTGACAATGCATCGGCAGCCAATTTTATCAGGGATGATCCCCTATCATCACGGCATATTGGCCCCATCTCGTTGTTAACGGTATTTTTCCCTACATTCAATATCGAATCGGGAAGAAGTACTAAGTTATGGTTTGAGAAGGTTTCCCGGGCAGAAAAAACCGAGCCGGGCCATTCGTAGTAGGAGTCATTAAAAAATACCGTTTCAACCTTTATTCCGGGCAGGACGCGGCGCACGTGATCAACCACTTCTTCTTTATGGGGCCGAATGACCACTGCGACTTTTATGTCATTTGTCGGGAGGACCGCCCTGATATGAGCCAGGGATAAATCGATGAGACAAACCTCCGGAAGGATCTCAAAAAGTTCTTTCGGCCCCTTTAGTCCCAATCGCGTCCCTGAGCCGGCACAGGGCAAAATGACAGTGAGACCGGCTGCCGGGTTTCTCATTCCGAATGCCGCTTTAGGTAATTCGTCGGCTTGAAGATTCGCAGGTTATACCTCTGTTTAAATTCGTACCGCGGACTCCCTCCGGTTAGAGAGGGCGTCGACAAATTTATAGTATTCTTCAGGAGCATCCTCCAGGTACAGCCCCATTTCTTTCAAATCCTGGAAGGAGTTTTTTTCCCTCCTACACCAGCGGATTTCACCTTTCAGGTTAATGGTTTGTTCTCCTACCGTAAAGGTCACCATCATATCACAGGTTGTGGGAACGGCATCGGACCACAATTTTATTTTGATGCCTTTCCTGGAGATGTTTTCCAGCAGGGCCTGCCTATTGTTGACTTCAGCAGCGATCTTTGTCTTAATTCTTGGAAACTTTCTCTGGTCCATTTTTCACCCATTTCATAAAAAGATTTTTTTTAAGTCTCGATTATTTTTTTTACATGCTGTTTTGTAAGCACATGAGTAAATAATATAGTATGAAAATCCGAATTTTTCAACTAAATTTTTTCTACCCCGATTTTTTCTAGTTTATCAATTATGAAAAAAAGATAGGAATAACGCACAAAGCAAGGGGCACGGAAAACCGTGCCCCTTGCTGTAAAATGTGAACCTTGTGGATTAAAAGTATTTCCGCTTGATTTCCTCTGCTTTTCTTTTTCCCGTTTCCGTGAATACGACAGACTTTGATTTGCGGTTTTGAATGATGAACTCTTTCTCTTCAAATTCATTCAGGACATCGAAAAGGTAACCTTTCCAGGATCTGAAAATTTTTTGTCCCGGGTTGTTTCGCGAATCTTCTTCCCAGCCAGATAGGTAAAGTATCAGCAGGTTGAGTTCTTTCAGTTTTTCATCCATTTTTTTCCTCCTATGAGCGTGTCGACTGCCAGGGCAGGCCTGGGCCTGCCCTGACCGTTAGATTTAAACTGTTATTAATTTTCTTAATTTCTCGAAGATTTTTTCGCCAATGCCCTTAACCTTCATCAGGTCAGCCGATTTTTTGAACTTGCCGTTATTTTTCCTGAAATCGATGATTCTCTGGGAGATTTTCTCACCGATTCGCGGCAGTTTGGTCAATTGCACGGCGCTTGCCGTGTTGATGTTGATCAGCCTGGACGCTTTTGTCGAAGCAGCGGATGACTCTTTTTGAACTGAGTAAACATTCACACTTAAAACCATAAAGAGTGACAAAACAACAAAAATTGAAACTAACTTTTTAAAACTTATCATTTGAAACCTCCTGCCAATAGGCAATCAATTTTGCTGCCAGGTCTGCATTCCGGGAGAAAATAGCTGCGAAACCTTCATGGGGAAAGGGTTTTGGGAAATCTTGCCGCAGCACCCCGATTTTTAACAGTAAACTATTGTATACTGTTTCGCTGCATAATGTAAACAAAATATATCACAAAAAAACATGTAGGCCTCAACTATTTAGGTTTATCAGTCCTTTTCGAAGATAAAAAAATTGGCACCGAAATTGAATACCATTTAACGAGGTAAAAATGAAATATGAAAACGAACAAAAAGAAACGAAGGATAATGGTTTTACCCTGATAGAGGTATTGGTTTCATTGATGCTGGTAGCCCTGGCTTTAGTATCGGCAGCCAGGGCAATTGTTTTTGCGTTGGATACTTCCCGGAAATCCATCATCCGGTTCACCATGGTGCTGGAAATGGAAAATTGTAGAAACGGGTTGCTGGCAAAACCCTTTGATTCTATCGATCTTGCCGATGGGGAGTACACACGGCATGAAGGGGAAATAACCCTGAACTGGCAGATTGAGAGCCTGTCGCCAGAGTTAAAACGCATCGGGCTCTCGGTATCATATAAAGTCCATAAAAAGAAGATATATTTTTTCATATCAAAATTTATAAACAATCAAGGAGAAAAAAATGATTAAAGGATTTGGTTTATTGGAAGTTTTTGTTACCCTGACATTGAGTCTTGTAATCCTGTCCCTCGTTATCGCGAGTATAACCGATTCCACCCGGTGTTCGGAAAAAGTAATCAACAATCAACAGGTAATGGAATCCATATTCCATACGGTGGATACCATCAGGTCGGATCTGACCAAATGCGGCATGCGCTTGCATGAAGCGGAAGAACATTTTGATATTTCCCTGTTCGAAAACACCGGCAGCAGTTTTAAACTGATTTACGGTTTGCAGGGTGAAATCCTGGAGGAGGACTCCTATAAAGGAGATAGGATAGTGACGATTCACAAGAATGATTATTTCAGGGAACGAAAGATGGTCCTTATTTACGATCTGGACAGGCTGTTGTTTGAATTTAATAAGATTGAAAAGGTTGACGGAAATGCCCTGATCCTAACTGAAAGTTTGCAAAATGATTTTGCTAAAAATTCCAGTATCGTGGCGCTGAAACAGGTCGAGTATAAACTCTACATGAAAGAAAACGTGTTAAAGCGGAAATTGGACGGCGGTTACTTCCAGCCCATTACCGAGAACGTATCCGATTTTTCGGTAACCTATTACCCGGAATCCAATTCCGTGCTTTACCGAATCGAGGTGAATCACAGGGAACAGATCAGCGGGTACATTTTCCTGACGAATAAGGTGCCGCAATGAATTCCCGGGGCAGTATAATCATCGCGATCATTTTTTTGGTCCTGCTCTCGTTTATCGGTCTCACCTTACTGACTTTTTCCTATATGCACAATAAAATCGAAGGCGTCAGGATAAAAAAGGTCGTGCAAACAGAAAAAATCTTCCAGGATTTAGTCTATTACCTGCACCATTTTAGAGAAGAGGCGCTTGCCGAAAATCTGACTGAGATAGAAGCGCCGGAAGTTGATTATTTCAACACCATCGTGTTCCCCGAGCGGGAGATCAACGGGACGATCATCTCAAATTCCTTCGCAAGCAGCGAAACGCAAAAACAGTATTTTAAAAAGACACGAATTCTAAACACAATCGATGCGGCAGCCGCGAGCAATCGTTATGCTTACAAGGCGGAAGCAGACATCGATATGCTCGGCGGCCGGATCCCCTTAACCATGTTCCCGGTTTTTATTAACAAAAAAATCGATTATCCCGTGGCTTCCTATCTCAAAGAGAAAAAAATCATAAGTATGGACGGAAAGGAAATAGTGGTTGGCGAAATCGAAACGGAATTGGACATGACCGGGTTTTTAAAGGAATCCATAGAAATAGATAAAGGGAGCACCATGTCCTGGGAAGTGGTCCGGGAGCGATTCGGTTTTGAAAGGTCGAGTGAACCCATACCCGAAGGCATTCACATCCTCTCCGGGGAAGATACCGTTAAGTTAATATTCATCCAGGGCGATGTTGAAAAGATCGTTTTTTCTATCCGCGATAACAGGCAGCATATCGGCATTCGCAAAGATGGAATCGATTATGAACTAAGTTATGAGCCCGGGGAATACGATTTCCACTGTTGGGACACCCGGATAGCAGACTATTCGCTCTTTAAAGAAAAAATCGTGGTCAACGGCAGTGCCTTTTCTATCGAGCAGGGTGGTGCGGCGGCATTTTTGTCCGGTTCGAATATCGTTCTGTTTGTTTCAAGGCTGGCCATCATAAGAACGGACCTGAAAACCCAACAACTGGATTTAAAGGAAATTCCCCTATCGAATTTCACACTGATCGGGAGTTCCACCGGTCTACCTGATTCCGACAGTTCCAATGCTGCCGAAGTTATTATAGACACAGCAGGAGAGACAGATATTCAGGCAGCCGTCATTTGCGACGGGAAAGTGACGAATCGCAGTTCTAAGCTGAACTTTTCCGGTTCACTCTATGCGCGGGAACTTGAGAATGAGGGGGTGATAGAAGTCACCCATTTAGAAGCGAAATATGATTCGGGTTCATATTTTGCAACGAAAGATTTTAAATATATTAGTGATTTTTTTATAAATTTTATCGAGGAGGTTTACGATGAACAATAATGAAAGGTACGGGGAAAAAGGATTTACGGTATTGGAATTGTTGGTTACGCTGACCATTTTTGCGTTGGTAATAGGTTTGGGTGTTCCTACCTTCAAAGCTTATTCTAAGAAAATTGAAATCAATAACGGTCTTCGTACCGTCACATTGGCCGTAAATACCGCCAGGTATAAAGCCATCGAAAATAATAGAAGCATTAAATTAAAAGTAGAAGAGAACAGGCTTATTTTACTGGAGAAAAGGGATAGCGCCTGGGAATCCTTTATGGATTTTGACCCCGGGGATAGGGTCAGCGTATCTTTAAACACATCCCCGGTTTTTTATCCGGAAGGTTATATTGTTCCCCTTTGTTCCTTTTATGTTAGAAGTAATGAGGAAAATTACAAGATTAGCATTTCCATTGCCGGCAGGATCAAAGTCACGGAATTGTAATGAGCAGGAACCGGATCCTTTTGAATAGGGGTTTTAGTTAAGAATATTACTCACAGCAATTCCTTGACAAATGGGGCATTCCCCCCTATTATAGACACCTAAGGTAAGATTAATGAGAACAAACTCCAATTCCTCCGCCAGGAAGTTGCCCCCGGTATTAATAATTGTCTCATTTCTTTTGTTGGTTATATTTATAGGTATATATTGGCTTTTACTCGCAAATAAAGTTAACCGGGACCGGGAAACCGGAGATACCGCAAAAGCAGTGGCACAGGTGCAAAAATCCATACATGTGCCGCTGTTTATAAACCCGGAAAAAATACGACACCAAAGCCGGTTCAATTTTACCTTCGATCCCCCCGAAGTTTTAAAAAAATACCGGGAGTCGGAAAACCTGGATCAGGTCACGGCGGGCACCAGGTCGGATTTTAAAAAAACACTAAGATTAATGAAATGGACAAGAGACCAATGGGAGCCGGGTCTTCCCGATCCATACCCACCTATCAATGCCCTTAGAATTTTAGCGGAAATACGATCCGGCTGGACCGGTGGTTTTTGTGCCCAATATAACTATGTTTTCGTCCAGGGATTGCAGAGTTTAAGTATACCGGCCCGTTATATTACGGTTTTAGGGCATGAAGTGACGGAAGTATGGATAAAGGAATTCGAAAAATGGCTTTGTTTTGACCCGTTACACAATGCATACTACACCGATGAAAAAGAAGTCCTCTTATCGGTTTTTGATATTTATCGACGGGTAAAGAATAACCGGCCGGTCCGGCTCGTGGGAGACAAATTGCCCGCGGATATCCAAAGCCATTTAAAGAAGTTTTTAAGGTTTTCCGTATGGATTAAGAATAATCATGTCTCCTCACCGGTAAATTTTTCCGACCTTGAATACTATAAGGTCCATTTTTTTGAAAATAATGAAAATTACTGGTTATCCAATCCGCCGGGTTTATGGACATCTTCTTTAAATGACCTGTATTTTCCTATCCGGGCTTACCCGGCAAACACCTTAGAGTAAACCAAAAATGGTATGGTGAGCGGGTAAGTCATCCTCACCCACTCACCACCTTTCAGTCTTTGGTGTAGAATTTGTAGATTGTTTGATGACGGTATTTCTGACCGGGTTTAAGGATGGTAGACGGGAACCCGGATTGATTGGGAGAATCGGGGAAGTGCTGGGTCTCTAAGCAGAAGCCATAGTGTTTATGGTATACGCTGCCCTTTTTCCCTTTATTGCTGCCATCCAAAAAATTACCGGAATAGAATTGGATGGCCGGTTCAGTGGTCAAAACGTCCATTACCCGTCCGGATTCGGGGGCAGTCACCGAAGCGGCCGGGCGCATGGAACCGGCAGTGTTATTGAGAATATAGTTGTGGTCATAGCCGCCCTTTACATCCTTTATCCGGGAGCCTATGACAGCAGGTTTCCTGAAATCTAAGGGGGTGTTTTTCACTGTTTTTATTTCACCGGTGGGAATCAGTTCCTCATTTACCTCGGTATAACGATCCGCGTAAATCGTTAACAGATGGCCCAGGATGTCGCCGCTGCCC
>JAGLQA010000421.1 GCA_023137075.1 Candidatus Aminicenantota bacterium | reverse complement strand
AGAAAAAATCCAAAAAGCTGATCAATTTTTTAGACAAACCCAACGAAATTATCCAACAGTAAAAAGCAATAAAGGAATGCGCCGCGCGAGCCGTTACTCTCTTCCCACACCACAACTCCCTCAAACAAGGCGAAAAAGTCAGAACCAGAATTCCCAGGATTTATGAATGACCGGGATGAGCTAATATTACTTAATAAACGTTTCCTCTAAAATCCACTCTTTCGATAAAAATCCGTTTCTCTTTTTTGTGTACTTTTAATATGATGCGGATATTGCCTTTTCTAATTCTTAAGAAGCTGTCCCATTTCCCTTTTAATTTTTTTATATTTATATTAACTTCCTCTCCCCCAATTTTTAGGATTAATTTCTTTAATAACTCCCTGATATTTTTTGTGATTTTATGTTCGTCGATAAATTTCTTTGCACTTTTTGAATAATCAATTTTCCACGGCATATTTTAAATAGTTAACTCTTCTGAAAAACACACGTCTTCATCAGGTTTGCCATACTGTTTTTCTATATCCTCCATCTCATTATCTGAAACGTAAGCCAGGTTTTTAAGAAATATTTCCCAGGAAGATTCATCGATGACTTCTCGCACTGCTTCTTTTATAATTGCTTTCAGCTCTTCTCTACTAATATTTAAGGCCGGCTCCATTAATCACCTCCGGTTAAAGATAATAATTGTTTTTTTAGTCTATGTCAACCTGATAACACGGATTTTTTTAATTATTGCCTTCAGCCACTCAATTTCCCACAAGAGTGGGATTTACGGATGGGCGGGATGCGCAAACATGGCTTTTGAGAGGGAAAATTATGCTTCTTAAATACTATTTTGCCACCGGCAGTTTACTATCACCCTTAAAAATTTCGTTTTTATATTGAATCTTCTTTTTTCTATTGAAATCCGCTCAGATTTCATATAAACTCTAATCGAGGAATTTTTATGAATGGAAGTGAATTTAGCAACGAAGAAATTAAACGGATTGCAAAGTTTTTCAGGATGGGATACTACAAAACAACAAAAGATGGGCAATTCTTAGAATGCGATGAACATGCCGGGGAGATTTTCGGTATACCAGAAAGTGAAAGGGATTTATCGAAATACTCGATTACAGACCTATGTGAGATTCCGGCAGTAAGAGAATCGCAAATAAAAAGGATTTTAGAAAACAAGTTCAGGACTTACAGTGATACACTATTCGTTCGTATAAATGGTCAACAAAAGATATTGTTTAACACAAGCTGGAGTGATAATATAGAGAATATTTTTGGTTTAGTAAGAGAAATGGAGGAGAGTAGCTTATTACGCTCTGTCCGAGCGTTCGAAAATATGCCCACGGGATTCTTTCATATAGAATATGCGGAAAATGATGAAAATCATGAACGTGAACGTTTAACCCAATGCAATGACCGGTTTGCCCATTTATTGGGCTTCAAGAACAGGGAAGATGCTATCGGTATAAATTTGGTTAAATATATTCATGTTTTTCCTGAAATAAAAGAGCACTATTTTAAAGATTTAATGGCTGCCGATAAAAAAGGGGAACCTTTACAAAAATACCCTTTCAGAACAAAAAGAGTCGATACGGGTAAGATTATTTATCTTTCAATGGATGTGCACTTAATAAAAGACAGGAATGGAAAAGTGATAGGCAGGGAAGGAACCATTCGTGATGTAACCGAGGAAAAAAAGTTGGAAACTGGGTTTGAAGAGTCCAGGATAAGATTGGAGAAAACAACGACAGACATTAACAAATTAATCCATACATTTTTACACCCGGTCGTAAAATTCGCCGGAAATTCGGAACTGCTGCACCAGGTAGGCGAACTTTTGCACAAAACTGGAAATACCGGAAAAATGCAACTCCCCGAGGGCAGAGAATTGGGGGAAAAGCTTATGTCCAACCTCAGTGTGATCAGGGATAAGCTTCCGGATATTGATGTGGAAATTGAGAAAAAAGGTTCCTTTTATAAAAAAGATGAAAAAAATTCTTTAAAAATAAGTACTTTTAAAGAAAAACTCACAAAGATAATATATGTGTTCGATTACAGTTTGAAAACGGAAGAAAGTGATTTATTATTGGATAATACGATCAGGGATACCGCATTGTGGGTGTTGGATGAATTGAAAAAAATAAATTTTTCAGAATTTAATGAGCTCGGATTTTTAATCCAAGAAGGGCATATTGAATTCCTGCATAATATCCTATTCAGTCACCTGGTTCATATCGCCGGGATATTGAAAAGTGAGACGGATGTAATGAAAAATGAAGTCGAGGCGCTTCGTGGCTACATCGGTTTGCAGAAAGAGAGGAAGTATTCTTTAGTGAAAACCGATTTAAGAAGAATATTGGAAGAAAATGTCGAACGCTTCAAACCGATATTTTTAGAGAAAGGAATCGGAATCGATCATAAATTTTCGGGCACTCTGGTAGCTGAAATATCTGCAAACGATATCGAACGGGTAATATGTAATATCCTGCACAATGCATGGAATTATTCTTACCCGGGAGTTAATAGATTTGTGAAAATCAAGGCACGAGAAATACAACCCGGCGATCAAATAGAATTGTCAATCGAGAATTTCGGCATTCCCATCAAGAAAGAAGAAATTGACAGTGGCTACATTTTTGGATTCGGCAATCGTGGGGAATTGGCTTTTAGAAGCGATCGAGACGGTACGGGGGTCGGACTTACCGATGCAAAGGAGACCGTTGAGGCGCATGGGGGCAAATTAAAATTAACCAGTGAACCGGTCAGGGACGACGGAGAGCCACCGGGATACAAAGTTCCCTATATAACAACAGTAACAATAAATCTTCCCAAGAAATCCAGGTTGAATGAGGAGTAAAAAATGGAAATAAAAAAAATATTATGGTTAGAGGATCAATACGAGGACTTCAGTGCCTATCGCAGTGCGTTATTCAGGTCCGGCTATCTAATTGATTTCGTGAAATCTGTCTCCGAAGCTGAGGAAAAAATAAGAGAAAAAAAATATACTGCTTATATATTTGACATAAAAGTTCTCCCTGGGGATACTGAAGAATGGTCAACTCTCGACATCAAAAAACGGGAGGGAAATCCCAACTTCGATTCTAATTTGGGACTTGAACTACTTCGCTCTCTTTTCAATTCAAAAAAAGCCCGGGTTAAACTTGATCCTCCGATTAAGATCAATCCACAAAAAGTAATAGTGTTTTCGGTGGTTTATGACGAGGCTGAAGAAATATCATCGTTTGGTATTCCAGAAGAACAGATAGTAAATAAATCTGCCGCTGATTTGACAACACTGCCGGAACTTATAAAAAAAATCGAAAATGAAACATAAAATAAATACTACTCCCATCTTATTGTTGATTGTAATTGGCTGTTCCATTCTTATCGCATTTTTTATAAGCCGTACACCGGCTAATCTACCCATTACTATTTTCTCGATAGCCTGTACTATTTTATTGGCTTCGTTGGCTTTACCAAGTTTATTGGGCATATCCGAGAGTAAGGTCGTTAAAGGACTTTTCTTCATATTGTATAATAATCTTGTTCACATTTTATTCCCGGTTTATCAATTAATGCTGGCGGTTGTCGCATTGCTCGCAGAATATGCAAAAAGTAATGGTAATATACCCGTTTTCTTTTCCCGTATCCTACTGGTACTCATCATTTTTGACCTGTTTTATATACTTTATTACCTGAGTTACCTCATTGGCTTGATTGCTTCGCCCCTCAAAATGTTGGGAGCCTTTGAAAAACGAATATTGAGCAAAATAAAAAGAGATATAAAAAAGGGAGACAAAAAAAAGGTTTTCTCTGAGATTCAAATACTGGTGAAGATTTCGAGAGATACGGGCATGGGAGAAGAAAAATATACTTCCTTGAAGATTTTCCAAAAATTATTAAAGGAAGTAACTCAATCTACTCAGAAAGACAAAAATATACCGGCCGAATTGCAATATAAATTGTGGAAATTATTGGTGGAAAATATCTATGAAGTCTGCCAAAATAATAACGACTTATATTCAGCCAACGATCGTAACGTATCAAAAGCGGTGGATATTTTAAAAAAATCATTTCAAGGGATAAATCATTGGAGCAAGTCCGGTTTTGACTATGCGGTATGCACAAGAACTCTAAAAAGAATTGCCGATTTTGCGATTAAAAAGGGATATAATGATAGTCTAAATAAAGCCGTTTCTGTGCTTGGCGAAATAGGGGAGCAGTCTATTTCCGATCAGCCGACTCCCCGTGTGTCCCCGGTTGAGATAGCTTCCGATATGGCCGACCTGGGCATTGCTGCCGTTCAGTTAGGCAAAGATGATTTGACAGACCAATTCATTGTTCATCTTCTAAACTTCTATTCCATATCAAAAAAGGGAACTTATTTATTTTACACGTTGAATCTCATGTCCTTTGTCTGGGATAACAATAACGATGCACTGGAAGAATTAGGTAACAGGCTGTGCGGACTTTTTAAAAGTGAAATCGATGAAGCAGTCAAATATGGCGCGATTTGCTTCCAAAGAGAGACCGTTCGAATAAAGAGATTTCTTGCGGCAGTAGGTAAAATCAAAGATCCCGGGTTCTTCGCCTCCTTCAAAAAACTTTTATGGTTATAAATCTCAAAAGATTATGATTCTCTAATTCGTATTATATAGGAAAAATTTTGTTGCTTTTAGTCTTGACAATTTTTTTCGGGTATGATATAAAATATTTTAATAAGGGTATTTATAGATAGCTTCCTCCATGGAATAAGGAAGGTTCAATGATGATTGATTTAGAAAATCAAATAATTGTGTTGTTTCGGTGTGAAATGTATGAGGATTTCGACTAATGAGAAAGGAGAATGAAATTAAGGCTATTAATGATGATTTCAAATGGGATAGACTTCTAAGCCGTATAAAACGAAAAAAAGTTATTCCTGTTATTGGGCAAGGACTCTATCGAGTTGATGATGCATCAAAAAACAAACGTAATGTTCCGCTGTACCATTACCTGGCCGACTGCATATCAAAAAAGTGTAGAACAACTATCACTTCCGGTGAGAATCATAAGTTTGCAAAAGCTTGTTTCGATTTTTTAAATAATGATTTTGGTGAACACCCGGACTTATCTGAATTTTTACAGAAAAAGATTAAAGAAGTTCAATTAAAATCATCTAACTCGTTTTCAAAATTAGCCAGAATTAAAAATTTTAATGTGTTTATAAATACAGCTTACGATAACTTTCTTTCAGATATAATAGAGTCTATCCGGTTTGCACCAATAGAAACGCTTTGCTATGCGAAGAATGAAAAATATCTGAATAAACTTGATAACAAATTGTTCACCTCAATAGAAAACAACAATAGTGCCCTTGTATATCATATTTTTGGGAACCTAGAAAATTCAGAACCTGCTTATACGGAGGGAGATATTATAGAATCAATCATTGATCTCAATATAGACATGGTAGAGAATCGGCAAAACAATCTTTTCCAGAAACTTGAAAGCAGCACCTTGCTCTTTATCGGTTGTGGGTATGATGATTGGTTGTATCGTTTCTTCATTCGTGCGGTTGCTAATAAGCCATATGAATTTTATAAAAAGGCAAAAACAATCAGCTATATAGGAGACGATTTTAGCAAGAAAATAAAGGATCCATTCAGAGAATTAGGCCTTTTTTTAAAAAATTATAAAATGGAACTATTCCATGCTTTTGAAGGAGGTCATTTTATTGACCTTTTGTTTGATAAAATTGAAAAAGATGACCCAGAAGAAATTATACAGCCAATAATATTTATAAGCTTTGAGGGCAGCGATAGGCCGGCAGCCCAACAGCTTTCTGAAAATCTTAAAAAAGATGGTTTCAACGTGTGGTTAGACGAAAGTGAATTTAAAGGTGGTGATAATGTTGATGATAAAATAAAGAAAACAATAGATAAATGCCATGCCTTTATCCCATTGATTTCTCGGAATTCAGAAAAAGTCCAAACTAAGGAAGGAAAACTAAAATATCATATACAGGAATGGGAGCAGGCTTTCAATAAGTCTATA
This sequence comes from Candidatus Aminicenantota bacterium, assembly GCA_023137075.1. Classification (GTDB taxonomy): domain Bacteria; phylum Acidobacteriota; class Aminicenantia; order UBA2199; family UBA2199; genus JAGLQA01. Next base: position 3,550 of record JAGLQA010000421.1, on the reverse strand, counting down.
TTGAAGAAGAAACAGATAAACATTATCCCGGTTATAATTGACGATATGGATTGTAAAGTTTTAAAATATGATAAATTTAAAAGTCTCTTCCATCTCAATATCCCTGGGGGTCGAAAAATTGGTGATTATGAAAAATTAAAAAATAGACTTGTGGTTATTCAAAGAGAAAATGAGGATTGACATATGAATGAAAAGGAAGAGAAACCTGTAGACAAGCCACAAGAAAGGGGCATGAATCCGTATAAGGGATTGTCTCAATATGAGGAGAAAGACAGGGATTTGTTTTATGGAAGGGGAGAGGAAACAGAGAGACTTTCACAACTTATCAAGCTCAATCATCTTACCATCGTATTTGGTAAAGCCGGCATTGGGAAAACATCTCTATTAAACGCCGGTGTATTCCCCCCGCTAAGAGAAGAGGGTTTTCTCCCCATCAGAGTACGCTTAACCTTCACAGATAAAGCTCCGTCTTTATTGGAACAAATACGCCAAACTATTTTAAAAGAATTAAAAGATCATAAATTAGAGATAAAAGTCCATGGTGAAGATAAACCGGCAGATCCATATAATTCAAGCGAAACATTATGGGAGTATTTTCACAGGGTAGACCATTTCGGTTCGAATAAAAAAAGAGGAGAAAATTTGGTAATTCCAGTTCTGGTTTTTGACCAGTTTGAGGAGATTTTTACCCTGGGTAAGAAGCTCCCGGAAAGTGAAAAATTAGTAGATGAACTATACTGGTTAATAGAAAATCAGATTCCCGCTCCTTTTAAAGAACAAATAAAAAAGAAAATGAACTTTTCTTTAATGAGAAGAAAACCGGATGTACGGGTGATTATCAGTTTGCGAGAGGATTACCTGCCCGATCTAACCGATTTGAAATCGAAAATTTCTTCTATTGACCGAAATCTGTTCAGAGTTATTCATTTAAACGGCAGGCAGGCCAGGGAAATTATCAGGATGCCCGGCGGATTCAAAGACGAAAAAACTACAAATGACATTTTACGCAGTTTTTACCCGGATGAGAAAAGGAAAGAAAAAAAGAAAACCATCCCCGATGAAAAATTGGAGGTAGAGCCGGCTTTTTTAAGTTTATTGTGCCACCAATTGTTTAAAAAACATGCAGAAAAATCTATAACTCAAAAAGACCATAGTAAAATACTTGAGGATTTTTATAATTCCGTACTGAAAAAATACCCATCAAAGGTAGAGAAATTCATCGAAAAATATCTTTTAACCGAAGGAGGATTCCGGACCCCCTATCGACTTGAAGAAAATCAGTCATTAAAAAAGCATCTCCATCAATTAGTGGACCGGAGAATTCTGAGAAAAGTCTATTTCGGAGGGATAGGGCATATTGAGGTCACCCATGATCTTTTAGCGCCTATAATCAAAGAGAAACGAAACCGCAGGACAAAGAAGATAAAAAATGTGATAATTGCTGCCCTTTCTGTTCTACTTCTGGTTTTTATTTTTCTTTCCTTTTTCTCCTTTTTGCAAAAAGAAAGAGCCGGGAAGTTGTATAAGAGCGCCCTGGTCAACAGACTGACCGCTAAAGCTTTGCTTGAGTTTTCCAAAGACAACACGAAGGCAATACGCATTGCTGAGGCAGCTTATAAAATGGGACTGCCCCATCCACCGGCACGCACCTGCCGGGTCTTGAGTGAAATCGGGTACTCCTCTTATGAAAAACCTTTTTACAGTGCAACAATAGACCATAAGGATTCCATTTATTCTGCTGTATTTTCCCCGGATGGCCAGAACATTCTCACGGCATCAGAAGACAAAACAGCGAAGTTGTGGAGCATTGAAGGCAAGCGCAAGACTGATCCCCTCATTCTCAAGCATGAAGCAAGAGTAATGTCTGCCGTATTTTCGCCTGATGGCAAATATCTTCTCACCGCCTCCTGGGATAAAACCGCAAAATTTTGGTCCCTTGAAGGGGACTTCCTGGCAGAGTTTAAGCATGATGGCCCGGTATCTTCTGCTGTTTTTTCATCTACTGGGGAACTAATACTAACCGCTTCTCGTGACAACACATCCAAACTGTGGAACCTGGGAGGCAATTTGATAGCAGAATTAAAGCATAATGGCGCAGTATCCTCTGTTTCGTTTTCCCCCGATAATAAACACATTCTCACCGCATCCTGGGATAAAACCGCAAAATTATGGAATCAGGATGGCAAACTGTTAAAAGGATTTCTGCATGATGGCGCAGTCGAATCCGCGGTATTTTCGCCTGTTGGCAGGTATATCATCACCGCTTCCTGGGATAAGAGCGCGAAGCTGTGGAACCTGGACGGTAAGCTCCTTGCGGAGCTACAACATGATGGGGCAGTCGCATCTGCCGGGTTTTCCAATGATGGCAAGCAAATACTTACCGCTTCCCGGGACAAAAGCGTGAAGGTATGGGACCTGCAAGGGAAAATCCTGCTAAAACTGGAGCTTGATAAGGAGGTGTCTTCTGCTAAATTCTCAAGCGATAACCGTTACATTTTTACCGTTTCGCGTGACCATATTGCCAGGGTTTGGAACCGGAAGGGAGAGTTTTTATCTGAATTAAAGCATAATGGAGATATAAATTCTGCAGTGTTCTCAAACGATAACAAATGGATTCTTACGGCTTCGGAGGACGGCACTGCGAAACTATGGGGCCTGGAGAATAAAATTATTACCGACTTAGATAAACATACAGCAGCAGTAAAAACGGCCGTATTTTCACCGGATGGCAGCAAGATTCTTACCGCCTCCAACGATGGCACAGCGAAAATATGGTATGGTGAAGGCGAATCCATAAACTTGCCTCATAAAAATATTTTATCATCGGCTGTTTTTTTCCCGGACGGTCAAAAAATTCTTACCGCATCTATGGATCAAACCGCAAAGCTGTGGGAACAGGATGGCAAGCATCTCAAAGACTTAATGCATGGCGGAGCAGTCTCATCGGCTGTTTTCTCGCAGGATGGCAACTGGATTCTCTCCGTTTCGCTTGATGGCGCCGCGAGATTGTGGAACCAGGACGGTAATCTTCTGAAGAGGATAAACAGTAAAGAGACCGTATCCTCGGCCAGGTTCTCACCCGATAGCAATCACATTATTACCACTTCTAATAATTCCACACCGAAAATTTGGGACCTGGAAGAAAATCTCATAATAGACTTAAAGTATGATATCACAGCTTCCTCGGCCATGTTCTCACCGGATAGACAGAGGATACTGACTATTTCGAAAGATGGTGCTGTAAGATTGTGGGACCTGGAAGGAAAGAATATTTTAGAATTAGATTATAAAGGAGTCGTAACTTTTGCGGTGTTTTCACCCGACAGCAGCATGATACTTACCGCTTCCGAAGATGGTACAGCGTGGTTATGGAACTTAAAGGGCGCGATCCTGGCGGAGCTTAAACATGATGGAGCAGTGAAATCAATCATCTTTTCACAGGATGACCAATTGATACTCACTGCTTCAAGAGATGCAACTGCCAGGTTGTGGAACCTGGAAGGTGAGCTGTTAGCAACCTTGAATAAACATAAGGGAGTGGTAAACTCTG